>JAQGIN010000205.1 GCA_028291125.1 Caulobacter sp. | reverse complement strand
GGCCGGCGCCACGCCGTCCAGGGTGGTGACCAGGAACGGCCACGGATTGGCGGTCCCGTGGCCATCCGGATCGTAATAGACCCGGGTTCCGCCGGCGCCGTCCGACCCAAAGCTTAGATATCCGTCGGCCACCAGATCGGCGCCGGCATAACCGCTGGCCGAGACCAGGGCCCTGATGTCGAGTTTATCGACGCCGACGGTGAAGTCGGTGATGTGGCCCGCGTTCAAGGGCAGGTCCTTGAACACGAAGGTGTCGCCCCCCGCCCCGCCGGTCAGGGTGTCGCCCCCCCGGCTGGCGTTGAAGGTGTCGGCGCCGGCGCCGCCGACGAGGACCGATCCTAGGTCGTTGGCGGCGGTGAAAATCGCGCCGACCGTCGTCGCCGGAGCCGTCGACACGGTCAAAGCCGCCGCCGTCAGGCCGCTGGCCGACACGCCGTCCAGGGTGGTGATCAAATGCGGCCACGGATTGCCGGCGGCGGCCCCATCGGTGTCGAAATAGACCTTGGTTCCGCCGACGCCGTCGGAGACGAAGCTTAGATAACCGTCCTTCACCAGATCGGCGCCGGCATAACCGCTGGCCGAGACCAGGGCGCTGATGTCGAGCTTATCGACGCCGACGGTGAAATCGGTGATGTGGCCGGCGTTCCAGGGCAGGTCCTTGAACACGAAGGTGTCGCCCCCCGCCCCGCCGGTGAGGGTGCTGGCGCCCCGGCCGGCGACCAAGGTGTCGGCGCCCGCGCCGCCGTTCAAGGTCGAGGCGAAATCGTTGGAGGTCAGCACGTTGTCCAGGCCGTTACCGAATCCGGCCTGCGCGGCTGAGCCGATCAGTTTCAGGTTGAGCGCATCGGAGGCCAAGGTGAAGCTCGCCTCGACGGTCTCCACCGTGGCGCTGGCGCCGGGCGTCGGGGTCGGCGTCGGGGTCGGGGTCGGGGTCGGGGTCGGCGTCGGGGTCGGCGTCGGGTTGGCGGTCGCGCCGTCGACGGCGTAGGCTCGGATATAGTCGATCTTGAACTCGGCGGCCATGTCCGCGGCGCTCACGGCGCCGGCCCAGCCGCCGACGGCCAGATTGGCCAGCATGTACATCGGCTTGTGCATGTCGCCCGGGGTGGCGGTATGGAACACCTCGACCCCGTCGATATACCAGACCAGGTCGGTGGCGGTCCAAAGCACGCCGTAGGTGTGCATGCCGCCAACGGTGTCGGGCACGAACTGGGCGGCGCCGTTGGAGACATGGGCGCCCGAAGCGGCCGAATGCTGCGTGGTCCACGAGGCGCGGGGATCGCCGCCCAGGGTCTCCATCACGTCCAGCTCCGGCGGCCAGGAGCCGTCGGCCGGCAGCAGCCAGAAGGCCGGCCACGTGCCGGCCACCTCGGGGATGTCGGCGCGCATCTCGAAATAGCCGTAGGTCTGGCTGAAGGTCGGCTGGGTGGTGATCAGACCCGACGTATATTTGAAGCCAAACAGCTCCGAACTGGTCGAGGACTTGGCCCAGATCGACATCGTGCCGTCGGCGTTGGTGACGAACGGGCTCTCGGCGAAGTTGCCGGCGTGGTCTCGGTAGAAGGGCGAGGTGTAGATCTGTTGCTCGCCGTTATTGGCCAGGGTGTAGCTGCCATAGCCTTGCGAGCCCTGGTAGCCATAGTCGGGCCGCCACTTGCCCGAGGGATTGCTTTCGGGGTCCCAGATCGACAGCGGGCCGTTGAACTCATCGGCGAAGGTCACCGCGCCCAGGGCGCTGTAGTTCAGCTGCAGGGCGAAGTTCTTGGCGCTCAGCTGCCCCACCGTCGTGTTGCGCAGCATCAGGCCGTCGCCCTCGCCCAGATCGATGAGCACGTCGGCGCCCTGCTGGATCAGGTGGCTGGCGACCTGGGAAAAGCTGGTGAAGCCGGCCTTGAGGCGGACGACGTCCTCCGCGGCGTTGAAGTCCTGGATGACGTCCGAGCCTTCGCCCTTGTAGACGACGAAGACGTCGGCGCCCGCGCCGCCGATGAGCACGTCCTGCCCCCGACCGCCATAGATTTGCTGCCCCCCGTCGCCGCCCTCGATGACGTTGTCGCGCGCGTCGCCGGCCACGAACAGGCCCGCGCCGCTGACCTTGGCGTTCTCGATATTGGCGTAGTCGCTCAAGCTGATGCTCTGCCAACCCACCAGCTTGTCGACGCCGGCATTGGCCAGCTCCGTCACGACGACGCCGCGGTCGGTCAGATAATAGGTGTCGTCGCCCAGGCCGCCGCGCAGCGTGTCGCCCTGCGATCCCCAGAACTCGTCGGCGTTGTTGGTGCCCGTCAGGACCTGAGCCCCGTCCATTCCGAACGAAGACACAGGCGCAGCGGTGGCGGCGGCCAGGCCGCCGTCGAATTTCAGATACGCCATGAACAAGGCTTCCGAGGATACGAGTTTGGGCCGTCCCGACCCGGCGCCGCCCCTGCTGCGCCTATCCTCAGACTTACCTCAGAGAAGATTACAGTTCTATGCACCTAAGGTGGAGCCTATTGTCGCACCACACAGCAAGCTTGACCATAACTGTATGCTATTTACTGCACCAATCCCTGAAACCCTTCAGTCTATTTCGAATCAGTATGCTTGGATATTGCGGCAGGCCCGCCAGGTTTTTGACACAAAGTCTTGGAGAATAGAAGGCGATCTCTTCCTATCCCTGAAATATTCTCAGTGAAATGGCGCGCGACCACTAGCTTAGCCGGGCGCAAGCCCAAGTGTCGCGACAACGCACAGCCCAGCATGCCACCAACAAAAGGTCGAAGCGTGGCCGCAAGTCCTGCGGGCGACCTGCGCGAACGCGCACCGGCGCGTTCTGTTCCTGAAGCCGCCAAAAGAACACTGACATGGACGCCGCCGCCCGGTGCGGGTGGCGCGACGCGATCGTCTCAGGGCGCCGCCACGACGACCTTGTCGTCGTCGCCGCCAGCCACCGCCGCGCGCGTCTCGACAGCGGGCCGCGATCGGCGATGGAAAATCCGCATCAGCGTCTTTTCGACCAAGCCATAGCAGGCCACGCCCGCCACGAGGGCGGCGGCCACCGCCGGCAGGAACAGAGCCAGGCCTCGATCGATTCCCGCCAGGGCCAACAGCCGCACGGCGGCCGAGATGGCCAAGCCATGGACCAGATAGATCGAATAGGACCCGTCCCCCACCAGCCGCAGCCAGGGGTGGTCGCCGACACCCGCGCTGCGCTCCACGCAGACCGCGCCGGCCACCAGCAGGAAGGCTGGCGCCCCCCACAGGACGACCCGCGCCGACTCCACCTCAAGACCCAGGGCGGCGACGCCGACGAACATCGCCAGGCCCAAGACCATCATCGCGACGCCCCACCGCCGACTCGGCAGCCGGCCCGTCCGCCACGCCAGGCCAAGCCATACGCCCGCCAGGAACTCGAGCAGGAGCGGGCTCGTATAGGTCGCCCAGAGCGGCGCTGCGCGATCCCCTAGTGGCCCGACCGCGACCAGCAGGCCCAGCACCGCCGACAGCAGCCAGGGGCGGATCCAGGCGGGTGCGGGCAGCGACAGGGCGAAGATCAGGTAAAAAAAGGCCTCGAAGTTGAGCGTCCAGCCCGGCACGATCAGCGGCGCCGTGACGCCGTCAGGCGCGGCGTGCGGGATGAACAACAACGATTGGAGAAGATGGGGGGCGGTGACCACCATGCGCGGAAACAGGGCCGGCGCGATCAGGGCGGCCGCGGCGACCCCAAGGGTGACCAACCAGTAGAGCGGCACGATGCGCTCGGCGCGGCGTCGCAGAAAGGCCAGCGGCGACAGACCCGGACGTGCGCCGACCAACGACATGATGAAGCCGCTGATGACAAAGAACACATCCACGCCCGCCGCGCCCGCCCCGAACCGCCAGCCGGCCTGTTCGGCGGCGTGGAAGGCCAGCACCGAGAGGGCCGCCACGGCCCGCAGATATTGAATCGACCGCAGATCACCGCCGGCGCCGATCGGGGGGGCCGACGCGCCTTGCCCGACCTCTGACGATCGACGTTCCCGCCAGCCCATCCGCCTCAACACCTCATCGCCGCCGCTCGACGTCGCCATGGCGCGAGCCGTGCTCAAACGGGCGCGCGCCGATTTGGCTCCCAACCTTGGCAAGCTAGCTTCCGTCGAGCTCAGCAATGACTATTTTCGACCACAATGACGCCGTTATTGCCTAGTTTTCAGAAACCTGAGCTTAAAGCTTGAGCTTGGCCTCATGCTCAAGATTAAGCAGCAGCAGACTTCATTCCATCGTTCAAAAACAATTATATATCAACGATCGAAATGGCGGCGGTTAACAAGGAACTAACATCTGGGTTTGCGGTTATCGACGGTGCTCGGCAGGGATCGGCCCCGCCCAATTGGCTGTTCACGCAATGACAGACACATTCACCCTGGCGCCGTCGCGAGGCGGCGGTCGGCTGGGAAACCCGGTCACCGCTCCGCTCGGCGAAATGGCCATGGACGCCACCAACGCCTTAATCGCCCTGCTCGCCCTGCTGTTTCTGTTGCCGATCATCATCGGAGTCGCCATCGCGATCTGGTCCCAGGACCCCGGGCCGGTGCTGTTCGCGCACCGCCGGGTGGGGCGCGGCGGCAAGAGTTTCTATTGCCTGAAGTTCCGCTCGATGGCGCTCGACGCCGAATCCCGGTTGGCCGAGCTACTGGCCAACGATCCTGAGGCGCACGCCGAGTGGACCCGCGACCACAAACTGCGCAACGACCCCCGGGTCACGCCGCTGGGCGCTTTCCTGCGCAAGTCCAGCCTCGATGAGCTGCCGCAACTGTTCAATGTGTTGCGTGGCGAGATGAGCCTGGTGGGGCCACGCCCGATCGTCGACGCCGAGATCAGCCGCTACGGCCATCGCTTCGTGCACTATTGCGCCGTCAAGCCGGGCATCACCGGGCTTTGGCAGGTCAGCGGCCGCAACGATGTCAGCTACCGCTCGCGCGTCGCCATGGACTGCCTCTACGCCAAGGCCAAGAGCCCGATGCTCGACGCTTGGCTGCTGGCCGCAACCATCCCGGCGGTGCTGCTGCGCAAGGGCTCCTACTAAACCCCGCCGCCGCTCGTGGCCTTGGCCGCAATCTCACGGGAAACCGAATGCCAACCCTCCTGGCGACCGCCCCCCAAACCCCGCCGTCCCGCGCCACGCCGCCGACCCCGGGTCTTGAGCCCGGGCGGGCCCTGATCGTTGTGCCGACCCTGAACGAGGAGGCCTTCATTGGTGCGCTGCTCGACCGCCTGCTCGAGGACGACGGGCTGACCGATCCGCTGGTGGTCGTCGCCGATGGCGGCAGCAAGGACGCCACCCGCGCCATCGTCCAGGACCGGGCCGCCGTCGATCCGCGCGTGCGGCTGCTCGACAATCCCAAGCGCCTGCAAAGCGCCGGCATCAACCTGGCGGTGGAGCGCTACGCTGGCGACCGCGACTGGATCGTCCGCGTCGACGCCCATGCGATCTATCCGCATCACTATGCGTCTCGTCTGATCGCCGAAGGACGGCGCACCGGCGCCGAGTCGGTGGTGGTAGCCATGGAGACCCGAGGCGAAGGCGGCTTCCAAAAGGGCGCCGCGGCGGCCCAGAATTCGCGGCTGGGCACCGGCGGCTCAGCGCATCGCAGCGCCGGCGTCCAAGGCTTCGTCGACCACGGGCACCACGCCCTGTTTTCCCGAGCCGCCTTCGTGGCGGCCGGCGGCTATGACGAAACCTTCAGCCACAACGAGGACGCCGAGTTCGATCTGCGTCTACGAGCCAACGGCGGCCGCGTGTGGCTGACCAGCGCCCCGCGCCTCACCTACTATCCGCGGCGCACGCCAGCGGCCCTCTGGCGGCAATATTTCAACTACGGCCGCGGCCGCGCCCGCACGATGCTCAAGCATCGGGTCGCGCCCAAGCTTCGCCAGGCCGCCCCGATGGTCATCGCGCCAATTGTGCTCATGGCCCTGGGCGGCCTGGCCTACGCGCCGATGGCCCTGCCCGCCTTGGCCTGGGCCGCGGCCTGCCTGATCTACGGCGCAGCTCTGGCCCTGCGGGCCCGCGACGCCAGCACCCTGCTGTCGGGCCCGGCGGCGATGATCATGCACTTGGCCTGGTCGGCCGGGTTCTGGTCGCAGGTCCTGCGGCGGTCGGCCGCGAGCCAGCCTGCGCCTTCGTCGCCAAGCATCACCGGGAGCGCCCCATGAGCCAGGCTCGCCCCGACGTCTCGGTGATCATGGCCAATTACAATGGCGCGCCCTATCTCGGCGACGCCGTGCGGTCGGTTCTGGACCAGTCCCTGTCTTCGCTGGAGCTGATCATCGTCGACGACGCCTCGTCCGACGCCAGTCTCGAGGCGATCGAGGCCGCCGCGGCCGGCGATCGCCGCGTGCGGGTCTGCGTCCAGCCCGTCAATGTCGGTCCGGGGGCTGCGCGCAATATCGCCCTCGACCAGGCCCGGGGTCGGTGGATCGCGGTGTTCGACAGCGACGACCTGATGGAGCCCGATCGGCTACGCCGCCTGGTGACCCGCGCCGACCAGGACGGCGCCCAGATTGTCGCCGACAACCTGCTGGTGTTCTCCGAGCGCGGCGACCGCCCGGCCGCGCCGTTGCTCGACGACAGCCGCTTTACCGCCCCGGTCTGGGTCGACCTGGCCGACTTCATCGCCAGCAGCCGGATGTACGCGCGCAAGCCCGGCCCAGGCTATCTAAAGCCCCTGATCGCCGCCGGGCTGCTGGCCCAGAGCGGCGCGCGCTACGACGAGCGCCTGCGCATCGGCGAGGACTACGACTTCATGGTCAAGCTGCTGGCGACCGGCGCGCGCCTGCGGTTCGAGCCGACCTGCCTCTATCGCTATCGCAAGCATGACGCCTCGATCTCCCACCTTCTGCGGCCCGACCATATCGCCGCGATGCTGCAAGCCGACGACGCCTTCGCGGCGCGGACGCGGACGTTGACGCCCGCCGCCCAGGCGGCCTTGCGGCGGCGGCGGCGCTCGCTCGTCAACGCCCTGGCTTACGACCGCATCATCGTCCAGCTCAAGGCGGGCCATGTGGCTCGAGCCCTGGCCGACGCCCTGGCCCGACCCTCGGTCTGGCCGCTGCTGACCCTTCCGCTTCAGGCGCGCGCCGGGCGCGCCTGGCGCGGCGTCAACACCCGGCTACGGCCGTCGCGGCGCGCGCCGCGACCGGCGTTTCCGTAGGTGCGGACCGTGGAACAGATCCCGACCCGTAACGGTTTAGCGCGACGTCCCGCGGCGACGCTTGGACTCTTGGAGACATGGCGATGAAACGACCCTCCCCCCTGGTGACGGCCCTGGCCCTGGCCGCCGGCCTTTGGGCCGGCCCCAGCCTGGCGGCGGCGCAGATCGCCACGGCCGGCGCGCCGGTGCGGTCCGGCGGCTACGCCGATGCGGCCGACTATCGCATCGGTCCTCAGGACATGCTGGAGATCAACGTCTTCCAAGTGAAAGACCTCACCGGGCCGGTCCAGGTCGACTCGCGCGGCAACATCCTGCTGCCGCTGATCGGCCAGGTGCGGGCCGCCGGCCGGACGCCCGACGAGCTGTCGCAGTTCATCGCCGCCGAGCTGAGCAAGAACTTCATGAACGACCCGCGGGTCACCGTCTCGATCAAGGACGCCTCAAGCCAGCGGGTGACCATCGACGGCGCCGTCGTGCAGCCGGGCATCTATCCGCTGAGCGGACCGACCACCCTGCTGCAGGCCGTCGCCCTGGCCCGCGGCCCCGACCCCCGGGTCGCCAACCTGCGCAAGGTGGCCGTGTTCCGCGCCTCCGGCGCCCAGCGCACCGCGACGATCTACGATCTGTCCAAGATCCGTTCCGGCGCCGCGCCCGACCCGCAGATCTTCGGCAACGACGTGGTGGTCGTCGACACCTCCGGAGCGCGCAGCTTCATGCGCGACTTCGGCGGCCCGCTGTCCTTCCTGTCGGTCTTCCGACCCTACTGAAACCCGCCCTACGCCCCGGCCTCGCCCCCTCGAGCCTCCACACCAGGATCACCATGAACAGCCTGCAACCGATCACCCCGAACCTGCCGGCCATCCGCGAGCGGCCGCTGCGCGCCGACGCCGCCGCCGAGCGGTCCGACATGCGCCGGCTCCTGGGGGTGGCGCTGCGCCACATCTGGCTGGCCACGGGCGTGGCGGCGGCGGTCTTCCTGCTCGTCGTCCTGGTCTTCGCCCAGATGACGCCGGTCTATACCGCCTCGGGCTCGTTGCTGATCGACAAGCGCCGCGAAAACCTAGCCCAGGCCCAGCAGGGGCCCCAATCGCTGCTGCCCCCCGACACCAGCGCCATCGACACCGAGGTCGAGGTGGTGCGCTCGCGCGCCCTCGCCGAGAGCGTGGTCCGCAAGCTCAAGCTCTACCAGGACCCCGAATTCAACACCAAGCTGCGCCGCGGCTGGTTCGGCCCCGCGCCCACGCCGCCCGCCACGCCCGACGCGAGCACCCTCGCCCGCGTCACCGACGTGTTCCAGAACCACTTCCAGGCCCGGCGGGCCGGCCTGACCTATGTGATCCAGGTCAGCGCCAGCTCCACCTCGCCGGAAAAGGCGGCGACCCTCGTCAACACCCTGATCAGCAGCTATCTGGAGCGGCAGCTGCAGACCAAGCTCTCGGCCGTCGCCCGCGCCAACAAGGAGCTCGGCGCCAATGTCGAGCAACTGCGCGGCCAGGCCGAGGTGGCCGAGGCCCGGGTCCAGGAATACAAGAACGCCAACAATCTGTTCAGCGCCCAGGGCGCGACCATGGCCGAACAGGAGGTGTCGACGCTTAATCAGCAGATCGCCGCCGCCAAGGCCGACCGGGCCGAGAAGGAGGCGCGACTGAACGCGGCCCTGGCGCAAGTGCGCCGCGGCAGCGGCGGGGCCGACATCGGCGCCGCGCTCGGCTCGGACACCATCCGCGAACTGCGCAGCCAGGAGGCGGCGACGAGCATTCGCCTGGCCCAGCTGAAGGCCGACTTCAAGGCCGACTATCCCGAGGTCAAGCGCACCCAGGCCCAGCTGAACGACATCCGCGGCCAGGTGCAGCTGGAGATCAACCGCATCCTGTCCAGCCTACGGGCCGACGCCCAAGCCGCCGCCCAGCGCGAGGCTTCGCTGCTCGGCAGCCGCGGCCAGGCGCAAGGCGGCCTGGCCGCCAACAACCAGGCCCAAGTCGGGCTGGTGGGTCTGCAACAGCGCGCCGACGCGGCCCGGCAGATCTATGACGGCTATCTCAACCGCGCCAAACAGGTGGCGGTCGAGGGCAGCCTGCAGCAGTCCGACGCCACAGTGAACTCCGCCGCCGCCGCGCCCGTGCGCCCGTCCTCGCCCAACAAGAAGCTGGGCGCGGCCGTCGCCGCCCTGTTGGCCATGCTGGCCGCCGGCGTCAGCGTTCTGGTCGCCGAGCTGTGGAACCGCGGCGTGCGCTCTCGCGACGACGTCGAGCGGACCCTGGGCGTGCCGTTCGCCGGCGTCTTGCCCGAATTGGCGTCGGTGACGCCGTTCAAGCTCAAGCGCCAGGACGGCGCCGCGCCGGACTACCTGGTCGCGCACCCGTTCTCCGGCTTCGCCGAGGCGTTCCGCAACCTGCGCGCCTTCCTGTTGCTGGCCGACCGCTCGGGCCTGGCCAAGCTGGTCGCCATCACCTCGGCGGTGCCGCGCGAAGGCAAGAGCACCACCAGCCTGTGCCTGGCGCGCACCCTGGCGCTGTCGGGCGCGCGGGTCGCCATCGTCGACTGCGACCTGCGTCAACGCGGCCTGACCAAGCTGGTCGATGGGCCCAAGGTGGGCCTGATCGAGGTGGCCACCAAGGGCGTCCCGCTGAACGAGGCCATGGTGGTCGACGAGAAGAGCGGCCTGTGGATCCTGTCGGCCGGCGGCGGCCAGGGCCCGCTGCCGCACGACCTGTTCAGCCGCCCGGAGACCGACGACGTGTTGCGCGAACTGGTCGCTCATTTCGACCATGTGATCCTCGACACCCCGCCGATCCTCGGCGTGGCCGACGCCCGCATCATCGCGGCCAAGGCCGACCGCACCCTCTATATCGTGCAGTGGAACAAGACCCCGATGCGCGCCGCCCAATCGGCCGTCGACATCCTGCGCGAATGCGGCGCCAACCTGTCGGGCGCGGTGCTGAGCAAGGTCAATGTCAAACAGCAGGCCCGCTACGGCTACGGCGACAGCAGCGACTACTTCCACTACTACCGCGACTACTATCTGGCCGCCTCCTGAGCGCCGGTAGGATCATGAACCAGCGACCCCACCGCGCGCGTTCCAGGCTCGCCGCCGCGCGCCCCGCCCTGCTGGCCGCCGGTCTGCTGGCCGTCGCCCTGTCGTTGTCGGCGCGTCAGGCTGTCAGCGAGGGCTCGCCCCCGCCGCTGCGGGTCGCGCCCGACGGACGGCCGCTGACGCTCAGCTTCGCCGAGGAGTTCGACCGACCGTTGTCGCTCTGGGACCCCGAGCGCAATCCCACCGGCCGCTGGCGGCCCGACTACGGCCACCAGGGCCGCGACGGCGTCGGCAGCTACACCCTGGTCGGCAACGGCGAGCTTCAGATCTATGTGTCGCCCTATTTCCGCGGCGGTCGCGATGATGCGCCGGCCAATCCGTTCCGCACCGAGGGCGGAACCTTGTCGATCGTCGCCCAACGCTCGAACCATCCGCAGATCTTCGGCTACAAATACACCTCGGGCCTGATCACCACCCGCCCGTCCTTCGCCCAGACCTATGGCTATTTCGAGATGCGGGCGCGGCTCCCACGCGGCAAGGGCGTGTGGCCAGCCTTCTGGCTGCTGCCCGCCGACGGCGAATGGCCTCCGGAGATCGACGTCATGGAAAGCGTCGGCGACCCGTCCAAGGCCTATGTCACCGCCCACTCCAAACTCGCCAAGGCGGTGGGGGTGGAGGTCAAGCTGACGCCGGACCAGTTCCACATCTTCGCGGTGGCTTGGGACGCCAAACAGCTGGTTTGGTACGTCGACGGGCGCGAAGCGGCGCGTCAGTCGACGCCGGCCGACCTCAACAAGCCGATGTTCATGCTGGCCAATCTGGCCCTCGGCGGCGATTGGGCGGGAACGCCGGACGCCACCACGCCCTTCCCGGCGAAATTCACCATCGACTACATCCGCGGCTATCGGTTCGGGTCATGACGCGCAGCAGCACCAGTTCCTGGACCCCCGCCTCGGCCAGCGGCTTCGCCAGCCCGTCGCGGCCGGACCGCGCGCCGGGGCTGGGCCTGGCCAGCTTCGCCCGGCTGAACGCCGACGGCGCCTTCGCCATGGTCCTGTTCGTCGCCCTGCTGTTCGCCGGCCAGTTGAGCACGGCGGGGGCCGCCTTGACCGTGCTCGCCACCGGCGCCTACGGCTTTGCGCAGCGCGACCGGCTCAAGGAAATCTTCCTGCGCCGCGCCGTGCTGCTGGTCGTGCCGCTGTGGGCGATCTTCTCGGTGGCCTGGTCTCAGGCCCCCGGCTCGACGCTCAAATACGGGGCCGAGTTCCTGATCACCGTGGCCGCCGCCCTGCTGATCGCCGCCGCACCGGCGCCCAAGGCGGTGCTCAAGGGCCTGCTGCTGGCCTTCCTGGTCTACGCCGTCGCCGCCCTGGCGTTCGGGGGTTCGGTGGGCATGGGGGCCATGGGCCAGACCGCCTTTTCGGGCCTGAGCGACAGCAAGAACCTGCTGGCCGACACCGCCTCGACCGGCTGCATGATCTCGCTCGCCGTCCTGGTGATCGCCTGCGCCGGACGCCAACCGCTGTGGGCGGCGCTGGCGCTCGGCGCGGCCGCGGTGCAGCTCTATCTGCTGATCGTCTCGCGCTCGGCCGGCGCGGTGCTGGGCCTGGGCGTCGGGGTCATGGCCCTGGCCGGCCTGCTGGCGCTGCTGGCCGCCGGCCGCTCGGCGCGCCTGATCTTCACCAGCCTGCTGGGCCTGGGGACGCTGGCGGCGGCGCTGTCCTACCAGTCGCTCGCGGCCGCGGCCATCGAACTGGGATCGGCGGCGTTCGACAAGGACCCCACCCTGACCGGCCGCACCTATCTTTGGTATCGCGCCGCCGACCTGATCGCCGAGCGCCCGCTGCTGGGCCGCGGTTACTCGGCCTTCTGGGTGCAGGGCAATATCGACGCCGAGGGCCTGTGGCGCTACGCCGGCATCGCCACCCGCGGGGGTTTCAATTTCCACAATCTAGGCGTCGAGATCCTGGTCCATCTCGGTTGGATCGGCCTGTTGCTGACGCTCACCGTGCTGCTGGTCGCACTGGTGGCTCTGGTCCGCCGCTTCGTGGTCGAGCCCAGCCTGACCTTGTGCTTCTGGATCGCCATCCTGCTGTATCAGCTGGCGCGCACCCCGATCGAAAGCGTCGGCCTGGCGCCGTTCCACATCTCGACCGTCTTCGTGTTCGCCGCCCTCGCCGCCGCCTTCGCGCCCCGTCGCGAGCCCGAACCGCTGCGGGCCTGGATCGTCGAGCCGAAGGTCGAGACGCCCAGAACGCTCGCGCCGCGGCTATCGCCGCCCCGGGAGCCGGCGGCATGACGGCGGCGACACAGGCCGCCCCCCTCCCCGGCGGTCCGCCAGCCAGCGGCGGCAAGTCGCGCTCGGCCGCGATCGGGGCCTTGGCGCTCAGCGGATCGAACATCGTCCGCCTGGGGGTGCAGCTGGCCATGCTGCCGATCCTGGCGCGGCTGATCGGCCCGGCCGACTATGGTCTCGTCGCCTTGGCGGTGCCCTTCGTGCTGTTTTGCAACATGCTGGCCGACGGCGGTCTGGGCACCGCCCTGGCCCGCCGGCGCGAGGTGTCCTCGGACCTCGAATCGACGGTGTTCTGGCTGGCGGCCGCCATCGGCGGCGGCCTGGCGGCGCTGTCCTGCCTCGCCGCCTGGCCGCTGGCCCTGGTGATGGGCGAAGCGGCCCTGCCGCCGCTGATCATCGCCCTGTCGCCAATCTTGATCATGAGCGGCTTCACCGCCGCCGCCAACGCCCGGGTGATCCGCGAAGGACGCTTTGGCGTGTTCGCCAGCGGCGACCTGATCTCGGTCAGCGCCAGCTCGGCCGCCGCCTTGCTGGCCGCCACCCACGGCTGGGGCGCTTGGAGCCTGGTGGCCCAGCAACTGACCCTCTGGGCCTGCAAGCTCATCTGGGTGGTGGGGCTCTCGCGGCTGCCGATCCGGCTGTTCTGCCAGCCGCGGCTGGCCGTCGACCTGCTGCGGTTCGGCCGCGACACCATCGGCGCCAACCTGGCCGACTTCGTCACCCGCAACGCCGGCAACGTCATTGTCGGTGGAACGCTGGGCACGCTGGTGCTGGGCTATTACGCCATGGCCTACCAGATCGTGCGCGTCCCCGACCTGGTGATCTCCGGACCTTTGTCGCTGTACATCTTCACCGCCGTGGCCCGCGCCGCCGAGCGCGATCCGAGCGCGGCCAACGGCGCCGTCAGCCTGGCCAGCCTGCGACTTACCGCCACCGCCCTGGCGCCCGTGTTCTGTGGCCTGGTCCTGGTCGCCGATCTGGCCGTCGCCGTGATCCTGGGGGCTGAATGGCGGCCGGCCGGCCCGATTCTGGCCTGCCTCGGCGCCGCTGGCTTCGCCTTCTCGATCTGCTCGGTGGTGGCCGCCACCTTCCTGGGCCTGGGCCGCTCGGAGCTGCAGCTGCGGCTGGCCGTCGCCTCTGGCGTCACCACCGTCGCGGCCGTGGCGGCGACCGCGCCGCTCGGCGTCCGCGCCGCCAGCCTGGGGGTGGCCGTCAGCACCGTCGTCGTCGCCGTGGGCTATCTGACGGTGCTGTCGAGGACCTTGCGCCTGCCCGCCCAGGCGGTGATCGGGGCTTTTGGGCCGGCGGCGGTGGCCGCCGCGGCGATGGCCATCACCCTGCTGCCGGCGCGAACGGCCCTGGCGGGCCTAGCCCCGGCGATCCAACTGGCGGTCCTCGTCGTCCTGGGCGCCGCGGTCTATGTCGGCGTGGCGCTGCTGACCGGCGGGCGGGCGCTGCGAGCCGACCTGAGGATCTTCCTCGCCGCCCACGGTGACTAGGCCGCCTTTGGTCCGGCCAGGGCCCGCAGCAACGCCTTGCAATCGCGACGATCCACCACGAAGGGGGCGGCGGGAGCGGCCAGGCTGGCGTCGCGCAGGATCTTGTAGTCCTGGACCGACAGGTTCTCGAGCAAGGCCTCCAACTGGCTTTCGGGGCGGCTGATCAACAAGCCAAGGCCGTGGCGCGCCAGCCATCGCCCGGTCTCCACCTGGCTCAAGGCGATCGGCACGGCGGCGTGAAGTCCGCCCTCGTAGATGCGGTTGGGCAGCAACCAATCGGAATTGGCTCCGGCCTCGAAATAGTCGATCGCCCAGTTGAGGTGGACCTCGCCGTAGAGGCCAGGCAGGTCGCTCGCCTTGTAGGGTCCCCAGAAGGCGGCGTTGGGGGTGGCGGCGATCTGGCCGTCGAAGTCGTCGAACTCGGTCCGCGCCGGACGCCCGGCGATGATCAACTCGATCAGGTCCGGTCGGCGCGCGGCCAGGCCGCATAGAATGTCGAGGCTGCGGCGGCAGCGTATCATGCCAAACCAACCGATCCGCCACGGCCGGCCTGGCGCTGGTCCGGACACTCGCGCCGGTTTCGCGCCGGTCAGGGCCAAAACCTTGTTCTCAACCAGCAGGACCGGCAGATTCAAGCCGCGCCCCAAGCCCTGCAGCCGCTCGAAATACTCGGAGACGAAGGCCGGCGAACTGACGATCAGCAGGTCGGCCCGCCGCAACAAGAGCCGCTCGAGCGCCCGCATCAGGCGGCTCTTGGGCCCCGCGCCAAGCATGATCCGATGGATGTCGAGCGCCTCATAGACCAGCCGCGCCCCGGGCGCGTGCAGGCGTTGCGCGGCGGCGGCCAGCACCAGCATCTCCGGCGTCCGGGCGATCACCACCTCCACATCGGCCATCTGGCTCGACCAGCGCCCGGCGCTCAGCAGCTGGCTGGCGACCTTCAGCCCCCGGTGAACGAACCGGGCGTCATAGGTGCGTCCCAGATCGACGACGGGCGCGTCCTCCAGCGTCGGGGGCGCCTCATCCTCCCGCCGAAAGCCGAAGATCCGCACGGTCGCGCCCGCCGCTCGCAGCATGCGCACACGCTTGAGAACCGCGGGATCGGTGAGGTCGTGAACGAAATAGGCGACCTGCAAGACACCCCCGCTAAAGCTTGTCCGTGGCGAGCAAACGTCCCGCCGGCGATTTGGTGCCGAAGCTGTCTCGCCTTGGGAGCTTTTCGCCATCGGTGACGTTGCTGTTGGGGCGCCGCGCCCATGGGTGGCGGCGCATTAACGACAATGGACCGCCGGCCATCGGCGGCGGATGCTGGATACGACCTTGACCGAGCAAGACCCTCCGCGCCAAGCCGCGAGGCCCGCCCCATTCCCTCTCGTCGACGTCTGCGTTTGCAGCTATCGCCGGCCGCAGATCGCCGACACCCTGGGCTCGATCGCCGCTCAGCTCGGGGTCGATCTGAAGCGCGTGCAGGTGATCGTCGCCGACAATGACGAGACCCCGGCCGCGGCCGAACGACTGCGCCAGTTGGGGGCCGACCTTGAGCTGGAGCTGATCTATGTCCACGCCCCAGCCCGCAACATCTCGCTGGCTCGCAACGCCTGCTTGGCGGCCGCGACGGGCGAATGGATCGCCTTCATCGACGATGACGAGATCGCCGCGCCGATCTGGTTGGCCGAGCTTCTGGCCGAGGCCATGGGCGGCGGCTGGGACGTCGTGCTTGGACCGGTCAAGGCGGTGTACGACGCCGGAGCACCGGCCTGGATGCGGGCCGGCGACTTCCATTCCACTCGGCCAGTATGGGTCAACGGCGAAATTCAGACCGGCTACAGCGGCAACGCCCTGATCCGCCGCGCCTTCGTCGAGGCGGCGGGGTTGAGCTTCGACCTGAGGTTTGGCCGCACCGGCGGCGAGGATCTGGACTTCTTCTATCGGCTGCGCGACGCGGGCGGGCGGATCGGCTACGCCGACCAGGCCGTCACTCTGGAGCCGGTGCCCGCCGGGCGCGCGGCCCTGTCGTGGCTGCTGCGCCGCAATTTCCGCGCCGGCCAAAGCCATGGCTCACGGCTGGGCGCCACCCGCGGCCGGGCGGCCAGCGTCCGCGGCGCCTTGGTGGCCTTGGTGGCCTTGGCCAAGGCCGCCGCCTGCGTCGGTCTTGCGACCACGCGACTGATGAGGCCGGCCGAGCGCAACCGACACCTTTTGCGGGTCGCCCTACACTGGGGCGTGGCTCGGCGGCTGATGGGTGTGAACGAGATCGAGCTCTACTAAAGCTACAGCCGGCCGCGGCGGCGCCCCCGGTTTCAGAGCCTTTGCCTATACTTGCGTGAGACGTCGATGCGCGTATGCTTGGAAGCTCGCTTTGGGGTACGGGCAGCACGATGGCGTCGATCTACAGCGATAAACCGCAGGGGCCGACCGATTCGGGCCTCAGCGTCAGCAAAGCCCCCCCTCATCGGCGCCGCGCCCGGCGTTCTTGGCTGATCATGAAGTCGATGACCCCGGAAGTTTCCAGCGACGTCGAGGTCGAGGGCCGTTGGAGCCGATCGGCCAAGCTGGGTTTCGTGCTCGGCGTCGGCGGTCTTTTCTGGCTTGTCGTCGCCTTAAGCATCTGGTGGTTCGTCCACTAGGCCGCGACGGCGGCGCCTGACCAGGCCCGCGCGACACCCTTCTCTCCCCTTCATCTGACGACGCCGCGCCACCCAGGCGGCGCGGCCGCCTGCCTTGCGCCTGGCGAAAACACCCCGATCAAGGCTTGGCCATTGGCCTCATTTTGATCATGAAGTTTTTGTCAGAACATCCTCGCGAAATCTGCGGGGCGGGACATGTAATAGAAAGACGATCCCCGGCAAACGTTAACGCATCGGCTCTGAGATATCATTTGATGTTCTCGGAAAGCGCCTTTCCTTGCCCTATTGTATTCGACCCACCCCCGCAGCGAAACCCGAAGTCTTGTTCCCTAACGAAGATCCAAAACGCAGCGCGGCTCGATTGGATCCTTAAACTCAATTTCGAGAGGGTTTAGCCTTGGCCTACCAAAACTATCGCGGCGTTTGGCTGCAAGAATCCGGTCCTCGCGACACCGACGTGCGCGGCACATGGGTCAACGAGTCTCTCTACGGCACGGCCCGCAACGACTCGTTCGACGGCGGCGGCGGGACCGACACCTATTATGGCGGCGCCGGCGACGACTACTACTGGGGCGGCCCCCTGGTGATCGAGCGCCCCGGCGAGGGGATCGACACCATCCGCGTCTGGTCATCGATCACCCTGCCCGACAACGTCGAAAACCTGGTGCTGTTCGGCCCCGGCAGCTACGGCGCGGGCAACGCTCAAGACAACATCATCCAGGGTCTCGACGGCGATCAGACCCTCTATGGCGGTCGCGGCGACGATGTGCTGATCGGCGGCCCCGGGACCGACACCTTCATCGTCGTGCGCGGCGAGGGTCAGGAGGTGATCCAGGACTTCCAGGCCGGGTGGGGCGCCGGCGACGTCCTGCGTCTGGTCGGCTCCTCCCTGACCAACCTCGCCCAGATCAAGGCGGCGATGACCCAGGTGGGGGCCGACGTCCGCCTCGACAACGGCGGCGAAGCGATCTTGCTGCGCAACACCACCGTCGCCCAGTTCCAGGCCGACGATTTTCAGTTTGGCCTCAACTATGCGGCCTTGGGAACGCCGACCTTCAACGAGGATTTCAACAGCCTGAGCCTGGTCAATCCGGCGACGGGCGCCGGGGTTTGGCGGCCCCACCTGGGCTATGGCGGCGAGACCGGCATCGGCAGCTTCACTCTGCCGCGCAACGGCGAGCAGCAGATCTACACCAGCCCCCAATTCCAGGGGCAGGCCAGCGCCCCTCTCGGCCTCAATCCGTTCTCGACCGACAATGGCGTTTTGACGATCAAGGGCGAGAAGGTCCCCGGCGACGTGTCGTCGAAGATCTGGGGCTACAGCTACACTTCGGGCCTTCTGACCACCCAGACCTCCTTCACCCAAAAGTACGGCTACTTCGAAATCCGCGCCGACGTGCCGCAAGGCCAGGGCCTATGGCCGGCCTTCTGGCTGCTGCCCGAAAAGTACAGCGGTCAGGAGATCGACGTACTGGAGGCGATCGGCAGCGAACCGACCGTCGCCAACACCGCCGTCCATGGCGGCACCGGCGATCACGGCAAGGCCAATTTCGTGCCCAACGCCGAGGGCTTCCACACCTATGGCGTGATGTGGAGCGCCAGCGATCTGGTCTATTATATCGACGGCGCCGAGGTGTGGCGCACGCCGACGCCGTGGAACATGGACCAGCCGATGTACATGCTGGTCAATCTGGCGGTCGGTGGCAACTGGCCGGGCTCGCCCGACGCCAGCACGCCTTGGCCCGGCGAATACAAGATCGACTATATCCGCGCCTACGCCCTGCCGGATCCCAACGCGCCGACACCGCCGCCGACCACGACGCCGCCGACGACGCCGCCCCCCGCCACCGGCGACCAGGTGCTCACCGCGGCTCATGACAACGGCTCCACCCTGACCGGCGGCGCGGGAAACGACACGCTCAACGCCTCGCGCGGGGCCGACACCCTGACCGGCGGCGCGGGGGCCGACAGGTTCGTTTTCAAGGCCCTCCCCTGGAATGCTGGCCACATCACCGACTTCAAGGCCGGCGTCGACACCCTGGACGTCAGCGGCCTGCTCGCCGCCGCCGGCTACAAGGGCTCCGATCCGGTGGCTGATGGCTATCTGCGCCTGACCAGCAATGGCGCCGGCGGAACCGTGGTGGCTTACGACAGCGACGGCTGGGGATCTGGCGTCCTATGGGCGACCACCATAACCACCGTCGACGGGGTCGCCGCGGCCGACGTCAAGGCGCGCCTGGTGACGGGAACGACGCCCCCCCCGAGCACGACCGGCCAAGTCCTGACCGCGGCCCACGACGGTGGCTCGACCCTGACCGGCGGCGCCGGCGCCGACACGCTCAACGCCTCGCGCGGGGCCGACACCCTGACGGGCGGCGCCGGGGCGGACAAGTTCGTGTTCAAGGCCATGCCCTGGAACGCCGGGCACATCACCGACTTTGCGCCCAGCGTCGACACCCTGGACATCAGCGCCCTGCTCGCCGCCGCGGGCTACAAGGGCTCCGATCCGGTGGCCGACGGCTATCTGCGCTATGTCAGCAA
>JAQGIN010000199.1 GCA_028291125.1 Caulobacter sp. | reverse complement strand
TCGTTCACTTCGTTGGCGGCAGCATCGGGGAGCTGAGTTCGGCGGCGATGCGGCAGAACAACCTGTCGCCCTCGACGCGATACAAGGTCGATCAGGTGGGGTCGCTGGTGGGCTTGGCCAGCAGCGGCCTGGCGCTCGGCGTCCTGCCGCGGCTCTACACACGCGGCCTCGACACCGATCGGGTGCGACTGGTGCCGCTCGTTCAGCCGGCGATCAAGCGCAAACTGATGCTGTTCCATCGCGCGAAACTCCACGAGGAACACCCCCGTGCGGCGGCGCTCTGCGCCTTGTTCGTCCCAGCCTTACGCGACGCGCTCGCGATCTAAATAACGGTGCGAAGACCGCGCGCGCTGGCGTGCACCGTACCGTGTCAGGCCTGGCGGCTTGTAGAGTTCGATCGACACCTAGCCGCCGCGAAGGACGGCGGGGTCGAGGCTCGCGGCCAGGGCCTTGCGGGCGCGGTAGACCCGCGTCTCCACCGATTTGGCCGAGACGCCGAGGGTCGCGGCGGCCTCCTGGTGGGACAGGCCCTCGAAGGCGGTGAGCAGCAGCGGCGCCTTCAGGGCGTCGGGCAGCCGGGCCACCGCCTGGTCGAGAAGGCTCATCACCTGGCGCTGCTGCAGCGCGTCGTCGGCCGCCAGGCCCGGCTCGACCGCGGAGGCCAGATCGTCCTCGCCGCCGCCGAAGAAGAAGCGGCGAACGGCCATCCGCCGGCCGCGATCGCGCGCCTTGTTGATGGCGATGGTCCGCAGCCAGGGGCCGAACGCCCGCGAGGCGTCATATCGGCCCAGGGCGGCCCAGGCGGCGATGAAGGCTTCGTGGACCGCCTCATAGGCTTCGTCGCTGTCGCCGGTATAGCGGCGGAGCAGCCGGTAGAGGCCTTCCTTGTGGCGCGCCACCAGGTGCGAGAACGCGCGCTCGTCCCCCCTCGCGGCCAGGGCCGCGAGCGCCTCGTCGGTTGGATCGTCTCCGATCACTGGGCCTGTTCGGTGAGGTTCTTGACGACCGTATCGTCGAAGCGGGCGGCCTGCCGCGGCGTCAGCACGCCGCGCATGGCGATCACGTGCTGGATGCTTTCCTTTTGCAGCGCGCCCATCGCCATGTGGAAGCGATCGATCGCCGCCTGGACCTTGGGCGTGTAGCGGTGCTGCTCCTGGATGGCCTGGGCCAGCTCGGCGTTGGCGGCGCGCATCTCCGCCTCGCGCGCCTTGCGCTTGGCGGCGTAGTCGCGTTCGAGCCCCTCGATCCGCCGCTCCTGGTCGGGCGTCAGGTCGAGCTTTTGGTGGATCATCTGGTGCAGCGGCGTGGCGTGGTGCACGCGCCGCACGACATATTGGCCGCCGCCCCAGGCTCCGATCGCCGCCGCCAGCGTCGAAAGCACCAAGGTCAGGAGGATGCTGCGGGTGGCGCTCACTCTTCGCCCTCGAGCAGGGTCGACGGGGCCAGGTGAGCCGAGACCGAGAAGGTGCTGAACTGCTGAGGCGTCGAGACGGTGCTGGCCGCGACCAGGCCGCCCGCCGTCACGCCCATCGCCAGGGCCAGGCCGATCGAGGCGACCCGCACCGGGGCCAGGGCGGCGCCGGCCTTGAGGTCGGCGCGGCGGCGCGCGATGCCGCGCGCGATCTCCAGTTCCAGACCCTCGAGCGAGCGGTCCAGCGGCTGCGCCGCCAGTCGCCCGACAAGATCATCGATGTTCAAGGTCATGTTCGGTCCTTCGCCCCCGGCGGTGTCGCCCTGACTATACGCAGCAGAACCGCCCCATCCCGCAAGACCCTGGCCCCTCGCCGAACCTTCCAATGAGGGGAAGCGCGCGCGTCGCGCGTACTTAAGCAGGAGATCTCGCGAAATACCGCCTTGACCTTGCCATGATGGGAAGGCTGACAAGCCTGGGCATCGACAACTAGGGAGACCCGCGATGCCCGATCAAACCCTCAAGGTCCTGGATCTGCCGGTGCTGGGCATGACCTGCGCCTCTTGCGTCCGCCGCGTCGAAAAGGCCGTGCAGGCCGTTCCCGGCGTCACCGCCGCCAGCGTCAATCTCGCCTCCGAGCACGTGCGGGTGGAGGGCGGCGAACCGGCCGCGATCGCCGAGGCGATCCGCCAGGCCGGCTATCAGCCCATCGACCAGTCGATCGATCTGAAGATCGCCGGCATGACCTGCGCCTCCTGCGTCTCGCGCGTCGAGAAAGCGCTGCTGAAGGTTCCGGGCGTCGAGCGGGCCGTCGTCAATCTGGCCACCGAGCGGGCCACCGTCAGCGGCGCCAGCGGCGCCGTCGACACTGCCGCCCTGATCAAGGCGGTGGCCGAGGCCGGGTACGAGGCCAGCGTCGCGCAGCCCTCCAGCGCCGAGGCGGTCGATCGCGAGGCGCGGGCGCGCGACGCGGAGATCGAGGGTCTGAAGCGCGCGGTGCGGCTCGCCGCGATCGCCACCACGCCGCTGTTCGTCGTCGAGATGGCCCGCCATTTCATTCCCGGCGCCCATCACCTGCTGGCCTCGACGCTCGGCGAGCAGCCCTGGCGCCTGGTCAGCCTGGCCCTGGCGGGGTTCGTGCTGTTTGGCCCGGGCCTGCGCTTCTATCGCAAGGGCGTGCCCAATCTCCTGCGCCTGGCGCCCGACATGAACAGCCTGGTGGTGCTCGGCGCGACCGCGGCCTTCGCCTATTCGGTCGTCGCCACCCTGGCGCCGCGGGCGCTGCCGGCCGGATCGGACGGGGTCTATTACGAGGCCGCCGCCGTCATCGTCACCCTGATCCTGCTGGGCCGCTGGTTCGAGGCCAAGGCCAAGGGCGCCACCAGTCAGGCGATCAAGCGGCTGATGACCTTGCAGGCCAAGACCGCTCGGATCGATCGCGATGGCCAGGAGGTCGAGGTGGCGATCGACGAGGTCCGCCCCGGCGACTTGGTCATTGTCCGGCCCGGCGAGCGCCTGCCGGTCGACGGCGTCGTTCGAGACGGCGCCTCCTTCGTCGACGAGGCGATGATCACCGGCGAGCCGATCCCGGTGGAGAAGACCCCGGGCGCGGCGGTGGTCGGCGGCACGGTCAACACCACCGGCAGTTTCCGGTTCACCGCCACCAAGGTCGGCGGCGACACCTTGCTGGCCCAGATCGTGCGCATGGTCGAGGCCGCCCAGGGCTCGAAGCTGCCGATCCAGGCCCTTGTCGACCAGATCACCGCCTGGTTCGTGCCAGCGGTGATCGCCCTGGCCCTGGCGACATTCCTGGTCTGGTTGGCGTTCGGCGCCGCGCCGGCCCTGGGTTTCGCCCTGGTTCACGCGGTGGCCGTGCTGATCATCGCCTGCCCGTGCGCCATGGGCCTGGCGACCCCGACCTCAATCATGGTCGGGACCGGCAAGGCCGCCGAGCTTGGCGTGCTGTTCCGGCGCGGCGAGGCGCTGCAGGCGCTGCAGGATGCCAAGGTGGTGGCGCTGGACAAAACCGGCACCCTGACCCGGGGACGGCCAGAACTGACAGACCTGGTGGTCGCGGACGGGTTCGAGCGCGGCGAGGTCCTGGCCTTGGCGGCCGCCGTAGAGGCGCGCTCCGAGCATCCCATCGCCCAGGCGATCGTCGCGGCGGCGAAGGCGCAAGACCTGGCGCTCGCCGACCTGGCGGACTTCGCCTCGACGCCTGGCCTTGGTGCCGAAGGGATCGTCGGTGGCCGGCGCGTGGAGGTCGGCGCCGACCGCTACATGCGGCGGCTCGGCCTGGATGTCTCGGGCTTCGCGGCCGAAGCCGCGGGACTCGGCGACGTGGGCAAGAGCCCGCTCTATGTGGCCGTCGACGGCCGGCTGGCCGCCGTCCTGGCGGTGGCCGACCCGATCCGCGACACCGCCGCCGCGGCCATCGCCGCCTTGCACGCCCAGGGTCTGAAGGTGGCGATGATCACCGGCGACAACCGCCGCACCGCCCAGGCGGTGGCGAGCGTCCTGGGCATCGACGAGGTGGTGGCCGAGGTGCCGCCCCAGGGCAAGACCGAGGCGATCGCGCGCCTGCGCGAGCGGTTCGGCGCGACGGTGTTCGTCGGCGACGGCGTCAATGACGCGCCGGCCTTGGCGGCGGCCGACGTCGGCCTGGCCATGGGCCAGGGCAGCGACATCGCCATCGAGAGCGCCGACGTGGTGCTGATGGGCGGCGACCTGCGCGGGGTGGTCAACGCCATCGCCCTGAGCCGCGCGACCTTGCGCAACATCCGCCAGAACCTGGCCTGGGCCTTTGGCTACAACGTGCTGCTGATCCCGGTGGCGGCCGGCGCGCTCTATCCGGCCTTCGGCCTGTCGCTGTCGCCGATGGTGGCGGCCGGGGCCATGGCCCTGTCCAGCGTCAGCGTTCTGGCCAACGCGCTGCGGCTGCGGGCCTTCGTCTCGCCGATGTCGCCTTCGAAACCGAGGAGTCCTCCCGCATGAACATCGGACAGGCGTCCAGGGCCTCCGGCGTTTCGGCCAAGATGATCCGCTACTACGAGCAGATCAAACTGATCGCCCCGGCCGACCGCACCGGCGGCAACTACCGCAGCTTCAGCGATCGCGAGATCAACGAACTGCGGTTCATCCGCCGAGCCCGCTCGCTGGGGTTTTCGGTCGAGGAGATCGCCCACCTGCTGTCGCTGTGGCGCGACCGCGGCCGGCCCAGCCGCGAGGTCAAGGTGATCGCCGACGGCCACGTGCGGGCGCTGGAGGCCAAGATCGCCGAGATGCAGGCCATGGTCGACACCTTGCGCGACCTTTCCCGGGGCTGCGCCGGCGACGAGCGGCCCGACTGCCCGATCCTGGCCGATCTGTCGTCCGGCGCCGCGCCGCGGCGCGAACCGGCCGCCTCACGCGGCTTCCAGCCGTGAGCGCCGCGGAGGCCGGCGCCTCCGCGGCCTCGGACGCTATTTGGCGGAGATGGCGACAACCTCGCCCGAGCCGCCGGCCGGCTGCAGCTTGAAGGTCACCGCCTGGCCGACTTTCAGCGGCTTGAGCAGGGCCGGGGCGGCCTTGAACTTCATGGTCATGGCCGGCCACTTGAGGGCGGCGATGGGCTGGTGCTTCAGGACGACGAAGCCGCCGGCCGTGTCCAGCCCCTTGATCACGCCCTGACCGTCCACGGTCTTGGCCGCCGCCGGCATGGAGTCGTGCTTCATGCCCTCGTGCATGGTCATGTCGGATTGGGCCAGGGCCGGACCCGTCAGGGCCAGGGCGAGGGCGGCGGCGGCAAGCAAGGTCTTCATCGGTCTGTCTTTCCTGTCGGGCGAACGGGGCGAGGAGGGTCCGCCGACGCCTAAGGACATACGCGCCACGCCGCCCTTATCCCTCAGACCGAAAAATGGCGCTTGTGGCCCTTGACCTTACCATGATGGGAAGCCCCATCTGTGTCGACGAAGCGAATTGAGGAGACCCGTGATGCTTCGTTACACCATCGAGAACATGACCTGCGGCCACTGCGTGGGGGCCGTCACCAAGGCCGTGCGCGGCGTGGACGCCGACGCCGAGATTTTGGCCGACATCGCCGGAAAGAGTCTGGAGATCACCACCGCCGCGCAGGGCGACGCCGTGGCGCGGGCGATCGGGCAGGCGGGTTACGCCGTGACGCCGGCCTAGGCGACGCCCAGCGCGCCATCGTCAAAGCGCCGCCGGCGGGGCCAGTGTCCCCAGCCAGCTGACCAGGACCAGGACCGACAAGCCGGCGGCCGATTCCACCAGAAGGCTTCGCCGGAGCGCCAGAAGCGCCGAGGTCGGGTCGAGGCCGGCGAGCGAGCGTTCCAGGCGCGGGGTCAGAACGAAGCGGTTGAGCGCGGCCAGGCTGAGCATCAGGGCGAAGACCGCCAGCTTGGCGACCAGCACCGCGCCCCAGGCGGTGGAGATCGCCGTCAGGGCATGGTCGGGCCCGACCAGGAACCAGCCGTTGACCAGACCGGTCAGGACCAGGGCGGCCACCACCAGCGAGCCGACGCCGGAAAAGCCTTCCAGCGCCTGGTGGAGCGCGCGGATGGCGGCCGCCTCGGCCTGGCGCGCGCCCAGCACCAGGACGACCAGGGCGGCGAGCGCGCCAAGCCATATCCCGGCGGCGAGCAGGTGGACGATGTCGGCGAGCAGCTTGAACAGCCCCGCCGCTCCTTCGCCATCGGCGCCGTGTCCGCTCCAGGCGAAGCTGGCCAGGGCCAGGGCGCCGAGCGCGGCGGCGATCCGCCAGAGCTTGGTCGACGGCGGCAGGGCCGCGACCAGCACCAGGGCGATCAGGCTGGCCGCCGCCCGGGCGAGCACCGAGGCGCCGAACTGGGTGTCGGTCGCCACCATGACCAGGGCTCGCGGATCAAGGGCGCTGGCCAGCGCGCCGCTCATCATCGCCGTCTGGGCCAGCAGCGCCAGGCCGCAGCCCATCGCCGTCAGCAGCGCGGCCACGACGATCAGCCGCCTCGTGTCGGGCATCGCCCGCGCCGCGCCCGGTCCGGCGGCGGGCAGGGCGTAGAGATAGAACAGCGGCGCGCCAAACAGGGTCGCCGCCCCGGCGTATTGGACCAGGCGGGCCAGGACGACGACCAGTTCGATCATCGGTCTAGCGGACCGTGAAGCTGTAGGCGCCGTTCATGCGGTGGGCGTCGGCGGTGACCGCGTGCCAGGTGACCTTGTAGCCGCCGGGCGGGAGCGGCGCGGCCAGGGCACCGTCGATGACCTGGCCGCCCTTGGCGACCGCGGTCTTGACCGGCACGGCGGCGCCGGCGGTCGTGGCGATCTCGAAGCCGGAGAATTTGGGTTCGAGCCTTTCGCTGAACTTCAGGCTGATGGCCTGGGGGGCGGCCACCGTCGCGTTGGGCGCCGGATTGGCGCTGACCAGCTTGGCGTGGGCGGCGGCCTGCGATGCGCCCAGCATCAGGGCGCCGGCGGCGATCGTCGCCAGGAAGCTCGCGGTGGTCTTGGTGGTGGTCATCCGGATGTCTCCAAGGTGCGACGCCCCGGTCGCCCGCAGATCATACGCGCGTCGCGAGCCTGGCCCCTCGCGCCGAAACAGAAAAATCAGCGACAGGACGCCGCTCATCCGTGGCCCGCGAAAACCCGGGTCGCGCCCTTGGCGTCGAGCAGGGGCAGGGTGGCGTAGGGCGGGGGAGCCGATCGCCAGCAAGACGGCGGCTAGCAGGAAATCGAGATGTGGCATTCTCACGGATCTCCAACCGCTGTGGCGATGTGCGATCAGAACCAGGCGCGGAGGCCAAGCACCAGGCGGGTGTCCTCGACGCCCTGGCCGGCGGCGCGGGCATGGTCGGCGGTCCCGCCGAACTTGCGGTCGTAGGTGACGCCGACATAGGGCGCGAACTCGCGACGGATCTCGTAGCGAAGCCGCAGGCCCAGTTCGGCGTCCGACAGGCCAGAGCCCACCCCCGTCGCCATGTCATTCGACGCGGCGAGATTGAATTCGGCGCGGGGCTGCAAGATCAGGCGCTGGGTGAGGCGCTGGTCGTAGGAGCCCTCCAGCCGCCCCGACAGATCGCCCTTGTTCGACAGGAAGGCCGCGCCGCTGACCTCGAACCAGTAAGGCGCCAGACCCTCGAAGCCGACGGTCGCATAGGTGCGGCTGGGACGCGGCTCGAAGTCGCGCCTCACCCCCGCCTGCAAATTGAAATAGGGACCGATGGCGCGGGAATAGAGCGCCTGGAGCTCGGCGTGATCGACGCCGTCGCCGCTGACGCCCTCGCCTTCGGATTTGAGCACCAGGCGATGGATGTCGTCGCCAAACCAGGCTTCGCCTTCCCAGCGATAGCTGTCCTTGCCCGACCGGGGCGACCATTCGGCGATGTTGGCCATGACCATGGAGTTGCTCGCGCCGCCATGCTCGCGCCGCAGCTGGCCTCGCGCGGCGGCCATGACGGCCGGCGAGAACACGCGGTCGGCGGCGTGGTCGCTTGGCGGCGTGGGCGGCGGCGCCGTGGGGACCTCGAGATCTCCGATCGTCGTGCTGGCCTGCGCGGCGGTGTTCATGTCCATGCCCGGCATGGCCGAATGATCCATCGGGGCGTCGGCGGGCATGTCATGGCCGGCGTGCGGGTCGGCGGGGCCAGGCGCGGGTTTCGTCGGCGTCATGGCGGGCTTGGCCGCCGGTTTGGCCGGCGCGGCGGGCATGGTCATGCCCGGCATAGTGGAATGATCCATGGTCTGGGCCAGGGCCGGCCCGGCCAAGGCGAGGGGAACGAGGCCGATCAGGACGAGCCGATTCATGCCGCGCCTCCATCGAGGGGACGCACGCTGAACACTTGGAACATGCCCGCGTGCATGTGGTAGAGCATGTGGCAGTGGAAGGCCCAGTCGCCGGGGTCGGCCGTGAAATCCCAGGACACCTTGCCTCCAGGCAGCACGATGACCGTGTGCTTTCGAGGCCCGTAGCCGACCGGCGCATGGGTCAGCTCGAAGAAGTGGCCGTGAAGGTGGATCGGGTGGGCCATCATGGTGTCGTTCACCAGGGTGACCCGCACCCGCTCGCCCTTTTCGAAGGCGTAGGGCGTGGTGGTGTCGCTGAATTTCTGGCCGTCGAACCCCCACATGAAGCGTTCCATGTTTCCGGTCAGCCGGATCTCCAGGGCGCGCGTCGGCGCCCGGGTGTCGGGATTGGGCGTCAGGGCGACGAGGTCCTTGTAGACGAGCACTCTGTGGCCGACGCTTTCCAGGCCCTGGCCAGGTTCGCCGGTGCGGTCGATCGGCATCGGCGCGATCATCTGCACGCCAGGACCAAGCCTTACCTGCGGAGCGTTCGAACCGTCGCGCATCGACATCTTCATGCCGCCCATGTCGCCCATCACGTCGGAGCCGCGCGGCTTGGGCGCGGCCATCCCCGGCGCCGCGGCCATGGCCGACATGTCATGACCCATGGCGGCGTGGTCCATCCCGGCCATGTCGCTCGAGCCGCCCATGTCCATGCCGCCCATGTCCATGCCCATGTCCTTCACGGTGGCCAACGGACGCTCGCGCAGCGGCGGGACCGGCGCGGTCATCCCGGCGCGCGGCGCCAGCGTGGCGCGGCCCATGCCCGAACGGTCGACCGCCTCGGCCACCAGAGTGAACGCCTTGTCCTGCGTCGGCTCGACGATGACGTCATAGGTCTCGGCGTTGCCGATCTGGAACTCGTCGACCTCGACGGGTTTCACGGTCTGGCCGTCGGCGGCCACCACGGTCAGCCTGAGGCCGGGGATGCGGACGTTGAACATCATCTGGGCGGCGGTGTTGATGAACCGCAGGCGCACCCGCTCGCCGGGAACGAAGAGACCGGTCCAGTTGTCGTCCGGGCCATGGCCGTTGACCAGGAACGTCATGACCGCGCCGGTGACGTCGGAGATGTCGGTGGGGTCCATGCGCATCTTGCCCCACTCCATCCGCTCCTGGAGCGTCTGGTCCTTGCCGGCCAGCAGGCTGGAGAGGGTCTGTTTTTGGAAATTGAACACGCCGGCCTGCTGCTTCATGCGCTTGAAGATCAGGTGAGGGTGCATGAAGCTGAAGTCGGAGAGCACGATCACGTGCTCGCGGTCATGGCCGACGGGATCTGGACCGGCCGGCTCGATGACGATCGGGCCGTAGTGGCCCTCGGCTTCCTGCAGGCCCGAATGGCTGTGATACCAGTAGGTGCCCGACTGCTTGACCGGAAACTCGTAGACGAAGGTTTCGCCGGGCGGAATTCCGGGGAAGCTGACGCCCGGAACGCCGTCCATCTGGAAAGGCACGAGCAGGCCATGCCAGTGGATCGAGGTTTCCTCGTTCAGGGTGTTGGTCACCGAAAGCCGAACCGTCTGGCCTTCCTTCAGGCGGATCAGAGGTCCCGGAACCGTGCCGTTGACGGTCACCGCGTGACCCATCTTGCCGTCGATCGTCACCTGCGTGTGGCCGATGGTCAGCTTGATGTCCTGGCCCGACACCGTGGGCAGGGTCGAGACCAGGCCCGACGTCGCGCTCCGCGCCCAACTGGGGAGCAAGGCGCCGACCGCGAGGCCCCCGCCCATGGCGGCGGCGCCCCGCAACAGTCGCCGGCGGTCAAACTGAGTCATCGTCCATGATCCTGCGCAACGAGCGACCAAGATCTCGCCCAGCGCGATCCCGTCCTGGCCAATACGTCCGGCGTGGGGGCTAACCCTCACGATTCTTGTCGCTTGGTGCTGAGGCTCGCGAAGCGCGGGCCATCGCAGGGTATCATCCGAGAAAGCTTCACGCATGCTCGTCGGCCACGCGACGGGAGCTCGGTGGGGAAGGCCTCCGAAGAGCCGCCTGGCTCTCCGCATTCCCAAGTCAAACCGTCACCAAGCTTTTACGCGTGTGTCGCGAAGGCCCGTTAGTCCCGCCTCCAACCACGCAGCGGGACTTCTTGTCATGTCCGATCGTCATCGTCTCGCCATGGCCGTTTCGGCCCTGGCTCTCGGCCTCGCCTGCCCGGCGCTCGCCGACTCGATCGCGCGCACCGCGCCGAACGTCATCGACGCGCCGGGCGCGACCTCCATCACCCTGCCGCTCAAGCAGAACGGCGGCGCCTGGCCCTCCGGCCACGTGCAGGGCGTCGCCGTCGACGTCCAGGGCGGCTACATCTATTATTCGTTCACCAATCTCCTCGCGAAATACGACTTCAGCGGCAAGCTGATCGGCACGCTGGTCGGCTGGACGGGCCACCTCGGCGACCTCGATTTCAATCCGGCCGACGGCAAGGTCTATGGCTCCCTCGAATACAAGGAGGACAAAGCCTTCTACATCGCCGTGATCGATGTGAGCCGGCTCGACCGCGTCGGGGTCGAGGCGAGCAAGACGGAGATCTTCCGCACCGTCTACCTGCCCGAGGTCGTCAGCGACTATTCCGCCGACCTGAACGGCGACGGTAAGTTCGAGGGCGACGACGGCAAATTTCGGGGCGACGTCGTCGCCTCGCCCGATCACCGTTACGACTGCTCCGGCATCGACGGCGTGAGCTTCGGCCCCGCGTTCGGCCACACCGACGGCCCGCGCTACCTCACGGTCGCCTACGGCGTCTACGGCAATACCCGCCGCACCGACAACGACCACCAGGTGCTGCTGCAATACGACATCGCCGACTGGGCCCGCTACGCCAGCCCGCTCACCGAGGCCGCGCCGCATCACCACGGCCCCGCGGCGGTGGACGGCAAGTACTTCGTCCGCACCGGCAACACGAGCTACGGCGTACAAAACCTCTCCTACGACGAGGCGCAGCAGCGCTGGTTCATGGGCGTCTACCGGGGCCAGAAACCGTCCTTCCCCAATTACGGGCTGTTCGCCATCGAGGCCCGCGAGCGGCCGGTGCTGGCCGACCTCATCGGCGTGCCCGATCCCGGCGGCAAGGGCTGGGAGCAGGGCCAACTGCTCAAGCTCGCCGACGATGGCCTGAAGAACGCCGCCACCGGCGTCCGCGGCTGGAACCAGAAAGCCGATGTCGGCTCCCAGCCTGTCGGCCACGGGCTGTTCTATTTCTCCGTGAACGCCAAGAGCGAGGGCCTGCAGACCGCCGATCTCACGCTCATGCGCTGGACCGGCGACGCGCAAAAGCCGTTCGTCCCGGTGCGGGCGGAAGACCTGCGCGACCCGATGCGAGGCCCGGTCGCGCCATAAGCCTGGGTGTCACAATTGGCGTCTAGGCAGGGCGCGATATTGAAGCGACGCCGTCCTGTCGTTCCCGACAATGGACCGCGCCGCGGCAGCGCAAGATTCAGCCAGCGGGTAGGGGATGAGCAGCGCCGACAGGCAAAGAACACGGTGGTTTCTGCGGAATATCCTGCCGCACGAGCCGGCGCTCAGGGGGTGGCTTTCGCGGAGCGCGCTGTCGGGCATCGATCCCGACGACGTGATCCAGGAGGCCTATACGATCCTGGCCGAGCTCGAGGCCGTGGACACCATCCTTTATCCGCGCGCCTATCTGTTCCAGGTCGCGCGCTCGGTCATCACGCGTCATGTCCGGCGCGCGCGGATCGTGCCGATTCACGCCGTCGACGATTTCGAACAGCTCGATGACGCCGCCTCGCCCGAGCAGCAGGTGATCGATCGCGACGAATTGCGCCAACTGGCCCGCGCGATCGCGGCGATGCCGCTCAAGACCCGTGAGGCCTTCGTCCTGCGCCGTGTCGATGGCTTGCCACAACGCGAGATCGCGGCGCAGATGCGCATCTCCGAGAATACGGTCGAGACTCATATTTCACGCGGCATCCTATTCTTGATTGATTGGTTCGGCCGTGGCGGAAACAAGCGGTCCCAAACCTCTAGGAACATGGAATCGGAGATTGCCGCGTTAGATGGCCGAGCGAGAAACCAGTCGAGACATTGATCAAGCGGCGTCCACTTGGACGGCGCGGCTGGATCGTGGGCCGCTGCCCCCCGAGGGAGACGAAGCCTTCCTGGCTTGGCTGAGCGGGGACCCACGCCGCAAGGGCGCGCTGCTGCGCGCGCGGGCGCTGGCCATGATGAGCGAGTCCGCCCAGGCGCTTGGGCCCAGCTTCGATCCGATCGCTTTTGAAGCGCCGAAGCGGTCACCGCTTGCGAGCCTTTCCCGCCGCCAGGCGCTGGCCTGGACAGGCAGTGCGGTGGCCGCGGCCTCGCTCTTGGCCCTGGGTGTCGGCATGCCCGCGGCCGGGGCCGTCATTGGCACCGAGCGGGGAGAAGTCCGTTTGGCGCCCCTCAAGGACGGTTCGACCGTGCTCCTGAACACGGAGACCAAGATCAGGGTCCGGTACAGCAAGGGCGAGCGGTTCGTCACCCTGCTCAAGGGCGAGGCCTATTTCTCGGTGGCGCGCGACGAAAAGCGTCCGTTCATCGTCGAGGTGAACGGCCACCGTCTGCGCGCGGTGCAGGCGGGATTTCGGGTCCGCAAGCTCGACGAGGCTCCTGTCGATGTGCTGGTGAACGAGGGACAGGTCGATGTCGCGGCCCTGAACCAGCCAGCCTTCGCAAGCACCGTGTCGCTCAAGGCCAATACGCGATTGACCCTGTCCGATTCCGCCAACGGCCGATCCGCCGCCGACCGTCCGCGGCCGATCGCCCCGGAGGCGGTGACCCGCGAGCTGGCTTGGCGCGAAGGGAAGCTGGCCTTCGAGGGGGAGTCCTTGCAGCAGGCGGCGGACACCTTCACGCGCTACAGCGACACGCGGATCCAGATCCGCGATGCGGGTCTGGCGCGCGAGCCCGTGACCGGCCTGTTCGCCGCCAACGACCCCGTGGGTTTCAGTCGCGCCGTCGCGCGCGTGTTCGCCGCCAAGCTCGAGCAGGATGGCGATAACCTCGTCCTGACCCGCGGCGGCCTCCATGGCGCCGGGGCGCACTAAGAACTTTTTGTAACTGATAGCGGAAGCAACCGGCTGACGGCTCTCAACCGTGAACGTCGCGACCAACGCGACGACTGGGGGCTACCAGCCAATGCGTTCTCGTTATTCCGTCCTCACCTGCGGGGCCGCTGTCGTCGCGCTCATGACCGCCGCGCCGGCCTATACGCAGGAGCGCATCTTCGACATCCCAGCGCAGCCCGCGGTGCGCGCCATTCCCGAGCTCGCCCGCCAGGGGCAGGTGCAGATCGTGGCGCCGGCGCGCAACCTCGAGGGCATCGTGACGCCCGCCATCAAGGGCCGGATGGATGTGCGAACGGCGCTTCGCCTGCTCATCGCCGGTACGCCGCTTCGGATCGACTCCGATGATGGCCAGATCATCACCCTGCGGTCGTCCGGGCCGGGGGCGCCGAATGGCGCCCAGGCCGGCGCCGGCGTCGTCCGCGGCCGCGTCCTCAACACCGCGACCGGGGAGTACGTGCGCAACGCCGAGATCCGCGTCGAGGGCACATCGATCGTCGCCTATTCCGAGGACGGCGGTGATTTTCGCCTCACTGGCGTGCCGGCCGGCGATGTCATCGTGGTGGTCAAATACACCGGTCTGCAGGAGTCGAAGGCTGTCGCCACGGTCGCCCCGGACCAGGTGGCGACGCTGGATTTCGCGCTGGCGCCGCTTTCCTACGCCGCCTCGGGTGGCGATGAGGTCCAGGCGGTGACGATCACCGCGCGGCGCAATGGCCAGGCCGGCGCCATCATGGAGCGCCGCGCCTCGCTGAACGCCAAGAACGTCGTCGCCGCCGACAACTTCGGGGCCCTGACCATGGGCGACGTCGGCGAGTTCATGAAGAACATGCCGGGCATTTCGCTCGACTACACCGAGGTGGACGCCACCGCGGTGCGCATCGGCGGCCTGGATCCGAAGTACTCGACCTTCACCACCGACGGCGCGCGCATGGCCACGGCCACGTCCAACAACAACAATGGCCGCCAGAACTCCTTCGAGCAGATGTCGATCACCGGCGTCGACTCGATTGAGCTCAACAACACGCTCCAGGCCAATATGGACGCCGACTCCCCCGGCGGCAGCATCAACCTGCGCAGCAAGTACGCCTTCCAGCGCAACGGCCGTCTGCTGCGCTTCCAGTTCGGCGGCGTCGGCACGTCAGACTCCGGTCTGTCGAAAGCCTACTTCCCCGACGACAAGAAGCACGCGCGCATCTTCCCCTCGGCCCAGGTCGGCTATGCCGACGTCTTCCTGGACGGTCGTTTGGGCATCGCGTTCAACGCCAGCTACAACGCCAACTACGTCCAGCAGGACCGCATCCAGACCGACTGGTCCTACCTCGCCAACGGCCGGGTCATCCCCTACCAGGTCATGTGGCGTCCGGGTCCGAAGCTGACCAGCCGCAAGGCCGCCAATCTGAGCGTCGACTACAAGATCACGGACCAGTGGGCCGTATCCCTGCGCAGCACCTATTCGTTCTACGACGTCGAGTACTTCAACCAGTACACCTACCTGATCTTCGGAACGACGACGGCGTCGCAGACGACGGCGGACTCCAACGCCACCCACATCGTCGTCAATCCCAACGGGACCAACACCCGCCTTCACACCCAGTACTCGCACCGCTATGCCGGCACACCTTCGGTGCTCGTGGCCCCGAAGCTGGAGTACCGGGGCGACACGCTGGAGGCCGTGCTGCGCGGCAGCTATTCCAGCTCCGAATTCAATTTCCACGACAATGACAAGGGGTTCTTTCAGCGTACGGACGACTATCTGACCCGCATCGGCTTCACGCTGGACCGCGCGTCGGAGGATTCGCACGCCTGGACGTTGAAGCAGACCGCCGGCCGCTCCTGGAGCGACCCCACCAGCTTCAATCGCGACGACGACATCGGCAACAATATCCGCACCGCCGAGTCCAACGCCAACAACCAGATGTACGGCGTCAATCTCGACCTGAAGAAGTCGCTCAATGTCGGCCCGGTCCAGGTCAAGGTCCTGGCCGGGGGGACCATCCGGACGAACGTCTGGAAGACCAATGAGGGATCTTTCCAGCAGTTCCAGTATGTCGGCTCCACGGGCGACCTGACCCAGAAGGCTCCCGAGGCCGTCATCCCCTGGACGAAGAACTACCAGTTCCAGATCCACGGCTTCGACGCCGGCAGCTTGAACGACCAGAACTGGCGCGCCGACAGCAACTACGCGGTCTACGACATCTACAAGCAGCACCCGGAATACTTCGTGCCCGACACCGTGGGCAACCTGAAGCGCCAGCTCGATAACAACAAGAAGGTCGGCGAGGAGGTCAACGCCGCCTATGTCGAGGTCCAGCCTCGCGTCGGCAAGGCCCAGTTCGACCTTGGCCTGCGCTACGAGAAGACCAAGACCGACGCCCGGGTCGCCGACATTCGCTCGGCCAAGGAGGTGACCGCCGCTGGCCTGTCGACCAGCACCGTCGCCGGCCTCGTCTATCAGTACCACAACGGCGCCTATTCCACGCGCCATGGCGAGTACGACGACTGGTTCCTCAGCGGCGGGGCCAAGTACGACTTCTCCAAGAAGCTGGTGGGTCAGCTGGCCTTCAGCCAGTCGATCCTGCGGCCCGACTACGGCAACCTCGGCGGCGTCGTGGCGGTGGACGACAACAACCTGATCGTCACGGTGCCCAATACGCTGCTGAAGCCGGAACACTCCACCAAGTACTACGCCAGCCTGCAATACTACCTCGAGCCCTCCGGCCTTATCGGCCTGTCCGTCTACCAGCTCGACGTGAAGGACATGCAGGTGACCGGCATCACGGTGAATCCCGAGGACGTCGGCTACAGCGCCGGCGACTACGCCGGCTACACCTTCCGCAGCGCCCAGAACCTTCCGGGCACCAGCACCAACAAGGGCGTGACCCTCGAATACGACCAGCAGCTCACCTTCCTGCCGGGCGCCCTCAAGGGGTTTGGCCTGCGGGGCTCGATCACCAAGATCGATCCCGACGGCGAGCGCGTGAACCTGCCCAAGACCTCGGCCAACTGGGGTCTGCGCTACAGCTACGGTCGTTTCGACGTCCAGCTCACCGGCAACGCGCAGTCGACCTATCGCACCAGCGCTCTGAGCAATACCGCCACCACCGCCAATAACGGCATCCTCTACCATGCCGCTCGCGAGTTGTGGAACGTCAGCGCCAACTACAAGCTCACGAAGAGCTTCGATCTGATGCTGGCGGGCCGCAATATCTTCAATGCGCCCGACATCATCTATTCCAACGTCTCCAGCCGTGTTCAGCAGTACAGCATCTACGGTTCGATGTGGAACATCGGCATCAAGGGCACCTTCTAGGCCGATTGACCGGTCCATCTCCCGCGGTTGCGCCGTCCCGATGGCGCGGTCGCGGGAGAACCATCTTTCCATGGTCGCCGTAACGCCCGCCAGCGACGTGCTCGGCCGCCACCATCCCATCTCAATCTCGCGGAGGACTTGCCGTGGTTCTGAATATCGATCGTCGGAGTCTTGTTCTGGGCGGGGGGCTTGGGCTGGGCGCGCTACTGCTTTCCGCCGGCGGTGGCCTGGCCGCCCAACTGCTTGGCGCGACGGGGTTCACCCACAATGTGGCGAGCGGTGAGCCTGGTCCGGACTCCATGCTGCTGTGGACGCGCTACGCGCCCGCGACCGGCGACAACACGCTCCGGCTCGAGGCCGAGGTGGCGCTCGACCCGGATTTCACCAAGGTGGTCTCAGGCGGCAGCGTGCGCACGGGCGCCTATCGCGACTGGACCGCCAAGATCACGGTCGATGGGCTGAAGCCGGGAACGGTCTACTGGTATCGCTTCATCGCGCCTGACGGCGGCAAGTCCCCGGTCGGGCGCACCAAGACCTTGCCGGTGGGCGACATCGCCCGTTTCGGACTGGGCGTTTTCTCCTGTTCGAACCTGCCCAATGGCTGGTTCAACGCCTATGGGCATGCGGCCGGGCGGTCCGATCTCGATCTGTGGCTGCATGTCGGCGACTATATCTATGAATATGGCCCAGCCTCCATTCGCGAGGGCGATCTGGCCGCCGGACGAGTTCTGGAACCGGCGCACGAAATTCTCGCCGTCGCGGACTATCGCCTGCGCTACGCGTGTTATCGCGCCGATCCCGATCTGCAGCGGTTGCATCAGAGGGCGCCGATGATCGCCTTCTGGGACGATCACGAGTCCGCCAACGACAGCTGGGAAGGCGGCGCGCAAAATCATCAGCCGGCGACCGAAGGCGACTGGAACGTGCGCCGCGCCGCGGCGATGCAGGTCTATCGCGAGTGGATGCCGGTCTCGGACGAGCCATGGAAAGCTTATCCGATCGGAACCCTCGCGACGCTCTACCGCACGGAATCGCGTCTGCTGGGGCGCACCAAGCAGGCCGACATCGGCTCCGCCTTCCGGGCGGAAAATCCCGACGCCGCGCTCAAGGCGTTCCGCGACGGGGCCTGGCGCGATCCTTCGGCGACGATGCTCGGCTCGGCTCAGGAAAGCTGGCTGGGGCATGAACTGAAGCGCAATGCGCGCTCGACGGCCTGGCAGATGGTCGGTATGGGCACGATCATCGGGCGGACGGTGATGCCGCAGGACGCTGTCGACTGGCTCCGTCCCGATGCGAGCCCTGGTCGCGTCAACGGCTACAGGAACAACATCCGCGCCGCCAAGCTCGGCTTGCCGATGTGGATGGATCGCTGGGACGGTTATCCCGCGGCGCGTTCGCGCCTGCTGAAGGCGGCGCAGCAGGCGGATGCGGATCTGGTGATGCTGGCCGGCGACAGCCACAACGCCTGGGCGTTTTCGCTGAGCGAGGGCGGCCAGCCCGTCGGCGTCGAGTTCGCCGGCCAAGCCGTCACCTCGGGCGGAGCCGAGGGCGATTTCGCGGCCGACCCCAGGATCGTCGCCCAAGGCTTCATGGCCGCCAATCCCGAACTGAAATGGGCGGATACCAGCCAGCGCGGCTATATGATGATCGACATCACGCTGCGGCGCGTGATGGGCGAGTGGCTGTTCCTGCAGACGATCAAGGCCCGCGACACCGCGCTCGCGGGCTCGCATCGGATGCATGTCGAACGCGGGCGGAGGGCTTTGGCGGGCTAGGTTGGCGACGCTGGCTGTCGCCGCGCTCCATTGAGGCGGAGCCCATCGCGATAGCGACGCCAGTTTCGCACATAGCTCTCGGCTGAGGCCGAGAGAGCCCGGGCCTGGTTGGCGTCGAGGGTCCGCACCACGACGCCCGGCGCGCCCATCACCAGGCTGTTGTCTGGAATGATCTTGCGCTCGGTGATCAGTGCGCCGGCGCCGATCAGGCAGTTGGCGCCGATCCGCGCGCCGTTCAGCACGATGGCGCCGATGCCGATCAGGCTGTTGTCGCCGATCTCGCAGCCATGCAGCATGGCCAAGTGGCCGACGGTGACATTCGCGCCCAGGGTCAGCGGCGCCCCCGGATCGGTGTGCAAGACCGCGCCGTCCTGGACGTTGCTGTTCTCGCCGATGATGATCGGCTCGTTGTCGCCGCGCAGGATCGCGCCGAACCAGACGCTGGACGCGCGGGCGAGCCGCACGTCGCCGATCAGCACGGCGGTGGGCGCGATCCAATAGTCGTCGTCGGCCGGCGTGGTCGGCTCGCGCTCGCCAAGGGCGTACAGGGTCATGCGCTTGGCCTCAGGTGCAGGGCGACAGGCCTTCGTCGAGCAGCATAGTTGCGCCATGCATGGCGCTGACTTCGCCATTGACCAGGAAATAGATCGCCGCGGCCATTTCCTCCGGTGGCGAATAGACCCGCTGGCTGGGGGTGGCGGCGGCCTTGGCGGCCATGACATCGGCGCTGTCGGCGCCCGTGCGCTCGCCCTCGTTCAGCGGCGTGGCGGTGTTGCCGGGCGCGATGGCGTTGATATTGATCCCGTGCGGGGCCAGGTCGCCGGCCAGGGCCTTGGTCAGCATGATCACCGCCGCCTTGGTGGCGCTGTAGAGCGGAAAGCGCGCCGAGCCGCGGAAGCCGGCGACCGAGGCGACATTGACAATGCGGCCATGGCCGC
>JAQGIN010000188.1 GCA_028291125.1 Caulobacter sp. | reverse complement strand
GGCCGGCGCCGAACAGGTTGGAGCGGAACACCAGCCACTTGCCGTCCGGCGTGAAGGCGGCGTTGGGCTCCGAGCGGTAGTTGTGGGGCTGCATGTTGACCAGCTTCTCCGGGTCGAGGACGCCGGGCTTGATCAGCTTGTCGCTGCCTTCGGCATGGATGCCGGCGACGTCGGGGATGTCGCGCGGCCGCAGCAAATAGATGTACTTGCCGTCCGGAGCGTGGGCGGCCATCTCGCTGTCGCCGCCGTCGCTGGAGAACAGCTTGCCGTCCGGCGAGCTGTTGAAGTGCACGCCCCAACTGTTGCGATCCAGGTGGTACTGGGTGCGCTTGCCGGTCTCGACATTATAGCCGGCCACCCAGAAGTCCTCGCCGCGCGGGGTCTGCAGGTCGTACCAGACGGTCTTGCCATCGCTGCTGAACCACTCGTGGCCGGCGATCTCCATGTTCATCGTGCGGACGTGGATATTGACCGGCGGCTTGTCGCTGTCGAGGCGCACCAGCCATAGCCGGTCGACGATGTGCCAATTGCCCTCGTGGCAGTACATCAGCAGGTTTGGATCGGTCGGCGAGAACTGCAGGTGGTTGAGCCAATCGGTCGAGGCGGTGACCACCTTGCGCGCGCCGGTCTTGGTGTCGACCGTGAAGATCTCCATCGGGATCTTGGCCATCAGCCGGCGATGGATCTGCACCTCGCGGCCTTCGGCGTAGGTCAGTTTCTGGCCGTCGGGTCCGACCTCGTCGCCGGGGTCCTTGTTGGTCAGCATGCCGCCGGGCGAGGGCACGGCGCTGGGGCCGGTGGTGCGGGCCCCGGCCAGCAGGGTCTCGTCGGCGTTGATCGACTCGATGGCGCCGCCGGGCTCGAGCAGGGCGATCTGGCGAGCGGTCTTGGTGGCGATGTCGATGGCCATCACCGCCCGCGGCCCGCCGCGCCCGTCGGCGGCCGGAGCCGGTTTCGCCGCCGCGCCTGGCGTGTGCGGCGAGTTGGCGTCGTGGCCCATGGTCGAGGAGCCGGCGTTCTGCATGTAGTAGACCAGGCCAGTCTTGCGGCCGACGAATAGTAGGCCGGCCCGTCCGGGGACGACGGTGGTTAGGGCCCGGGTCTTCAGATCCATCGCCTGGATGCCGCTGGGGGCGCTGAACACCAGATATTTGCCGTCGGGCGTGAAGGCGTTGATGTTGAAATAGGCGCTGGAGCTGCCGGGCTCCTCGGACAGCCGCACCACCCGGTGGCCGGTGTCCTTGTCGATCCATTCCTTGGGCGGAAGCGGCGCGGGTTCGGCGGCGCGGGCGGCTGGGGCCAGCGCCAGGGCGCTCGCCAGGGCCAGGGCGGAAATCAGGGTCGGTTTCATCGCGGGTATCCGGATTGGGGGAAGCGGGGCGCTAGCGGGTGCGGATGTTGGGCTTGGCCGGGGTCTTCATGCCGTCGCCAAGGAAGAAGCTCGTGTGCGGCGGCTGGTTGTAGGCGACGTTTTGCCAGGCGACCCCGAGCCGGTATTGCGGGTCGTGCATCAGGGTCACCAGCCGATGCGAGGTGGGGTAGGGGGTGGCGTAGATCCGCAGGGCGCTGCTGTCGTCGGTCCGCCAGATCACCTCTTCGCGCCAATCGCCGAGGATATCGGCCGACAGGGTCGGGGTGGCCTTGGTGCCGTTGTTCGCGCTCATGCCCTGCGCGGTCAGCAGCGGCGTCGCCGTCCCGGTTTTCCAGTCCCACTTGGAGATCTGGTTGCGGTCGAGCAGCTCGCGCAGCAGGTCGCCGTCCCACCAGACGCCGAAGTTCATCTGCCTTGGGTGCTGCACGCCCGGGATGGCCTGGCCCTTGACGTCGTAGAGTTCGGGCAGGTTGCTGCCCCAGGCCTCGGCCCCCGGATGGGTGGGGTCGATGTCCATGGCCAGGCCGCGGCCGACGTCCTTGTCGGCGGGGGTGGTCCACAGCACCTGGCCGGTGCGGGCGTCGAGCATGGCCGCGCCGACGCCGCCGTTCTTGTTCGGGCTCTCGTGGACGCCGAACTTCTCCAGGCCGGGCCGCGACGGGTCGAGGTCGGACACGTGCATGGCGTCGCCGTGGAACAGCTTGGCGGTCCATAGGCCCTTGCCGTCGTCGTCGATGGCCATCGAGCCGTAGACGATCTCGTCGCGGCCGTCGGCGTCGACATCGGCGACGCTGAGCTGGTGGTTGCCCTGACCGCCGAAGCCCTCGGGCACGCCGGGGGCGGCGCTGTCGAACAGCCTGCGCTGAGTCAGCTTGCCGCCGCGCCAGTCCCAGGCCGCCAGGGTGGTGCGGGCGTAGTAGCCGCGGGCCATGACGATGCTGGGCCGCTGGCCGTCGAGATAGGCCACGCCCGCCAGGAAGCGGTCCGAGCGGTTGGCGTAGCCGTCGCCCCACAGCGCCGTCTGCTGCTCGGCGGTGGGGGTGTCGGTGTCGGGATTACGCGGCGGCGAATAGGGCGCGGTGGCCAGGGCGGCGCCGGTCCGGCCGTCGAACACCGTCAGATATTCCGGGCCGCGCAGCATGCGACCGGCCAGCGGCGCGACCTTGGTTCCGTCGGCCTTGGTCACCGCGCCGGTGCGGTCCATCTGCGCGACCTCGCCGTCGCTCCCACGCCAGTCGGCCTTGGCGTCGCCGACCGCCTTGCCCTGGCCGTCGATCGCGCCGTCCGAGGTGCGCATCACGACCTCGGCTCGGCCGTCGCCGTCGAAATCGTAGACCAGGAACTGGGTGTAGTGGGCCCCAGCCCGGATGTTGCGGCCCAGGTCGATACGCCACAGGCGCTTACCCTCCAGGGTATAGGCGTCGAGGATCACCGGGCCGGTATAGCCTGGGAAGGCGTTGTCCTTGGAGTTGCTGGGGTCCCATTTGAGCACGATCTCGTAGCGGCCGTCGCCGTCGAGGTCGCCGACGCTGGCGTCGTTGGCGGCGTAGCCATAGGCGACGCCGTCCGGGGTGACGCCGCCTTCGGGACGCTGCAGCGGGATCGACAGATAGCCGTCCTTCCACACCGTGGCCGGACGGTCCGCGGGCTGCTGGCGACCGCCGACCACGGGGCGCACGCTGTAGGCGGCGTCCGCGCCGCCCGCCGGATCGACGAAGTCGGTGGCGGCGGTGATCGGCTTGGCGGTCAGCTTCGTATCGCCGCGATAGACGTCGAAGGCGATGTTGGCGGGGTCGACGCCCAGCAGGCGCCAACTGACCAGCACGCCGCCGTCCTTGGCGGGGACGGCGACCACGCCGCGGTCGAGACGCTCCATCCAGCGCGGCGCGACCGCCCGCGCCTCGGCGCCCAGACCGGCCCCGAGGGCGCTCAGAATCGTCAGGGCGACCGCCGTCCGGCGCAGCCCCGAAATGTGCGTTTCGCCGTCCTGCATGTCCGCCCCGTCTTTTTTGTCTGATTTATGCCGACGATCTTGGCACGGCCCACAGGACGTGCAAGATGTTTCCCACTAATTGCGTCGACATCTCATTATGTGAAACGTCTAATAATCACACAATCGGGAATTGTGAGCCGGACGGGGGGCTCAGGTCGAGGCGGGACGGCAGTGCACGCGCCCAGAAGTACGAGGCGCGATCGATAGAAGATCAATACCCAGGGAGGGAAACCATGGACAATTCCACGCGCGGCCGTCGCCGCGTCATCGCCACGTCGTCTTGGGCGGCTTTGGGCCTAGCCTTGGCGCTGGCCGATTCCGCCGCCGCCCAGACCATCGCCGCGGCCGGCGTGGCCGCCCAGGCCAGCGACAACACCGTCGTCGAGGAAATCATCGTCGGCACCCGGGCCAGTCTGCAGTCGGCCATCGGCCGCAAGAAGCGGGCCCAGACCACCGTCGACTCGCTGGTCGCCGACGATGTCGCCTCGTTCCCGGACAAGAACGTCGCCGAGGCGCTGCAGCGCATCACCGGCGTGCAGATCAGCCGCGAATTCGGCGAGGGCAACGGCATCTCGATCCGCGGCGTCGAGAACGACCTGAACCGGGTCGAGATCAACGGGGCCTCGACCTTGGGCTTCAACGGCGGTCGCGGCGCCGACTTCCGCGAACTGACCTCCGACATGATCAAGACGATCGACGTCTATAAGGGCTCGATCGCCAGCCTGACCGAAGGCGGGGTCGGCGGCACGGTGATCGTCGAGACCATGCAGCCGCTCGAGGTTCGCAAGCCCTATCTCAACCTCTCGGTCCAGGCCGAATATGTCGACACCATCAAGTCGACCAAGCCGCGCATCGGCGTCAGCTTCGGCCGCAAATTCCTCGACGACCGCCTGGGGATCAACGCCGTCTTCACCTACGACAAGGTCGACACCCGGTCGGACAACATCAAGAACAACTCGTTCTTCGGCGGCACCAACATCACCGCCACCACCGCCGACACCTACACCAACGGCGTGCTCTCGGTGCGCGGGGCCGGCGTCGGCGGCGACTTCGACCAGTCGACCGAAAAGACCTATGTCAATCCGCTCTACGCCAACATCACCAGCAAGGCCGGCTGCGTCGGCGTCGCCGGCCTGACC
>JAQGIN010000164.1 GCA_028291125.1 Caulobacter sp. | reverse complement strand
GTCCTGGCCGGGGCCGAGCCCGACCTCAACGACCCGTCCGCGCGGCTGCTGGGCCGGCGCGGCGAGGCGGTCGGCGGCTTCGACCACGGCCAGGGCCGGGTGTTCGTCGACGGCAAGGAATGGGCGGCCGTGGCCCAGGAGCCGGTCCCGGCGGCCGGGTCCGGGGTCGAGGTGGTGGCCGTCGACGGCGCTACGCTCACCGTGCGGGCGGTCTAGAGACTCCCTTGGGTCCCGGCGCTTCGCCGCGCTTCGGCCGGGACGACGGTGGAAAGAGGGCGCTTCAAGGGATGGCCAGCGGCCTTTCGGCCCTTTTTCCGGGTCCGGACGGCTTGGCGCGTTACTGCCGCCGCCGAATCGGTGACCTGAACGGTCATCGAACTGTAGCAAAACAGATGCTTTCCCATACGCCGCCTAAGAATCGGCAAGCAAACCGGGCGGAAAACCTTAACGAGTCCCTAAATTGTGCTTTCGGGGTCTTGAGCCATGAGTGTGTTATTTTGGCCACGAAAGCGGGTCGTGGATCATCAGGGTTGCGAAAACCGGGTCCGCCACCCCGGACGGCCGGGCGTCACGAAAGGGCGACCCCGGAGCGGGGCGCCGCCGCGATGGGCAAACTAAGCATCTGAAATTAAACAACAAGCTTTGGCATGGAAACAGGGGCGCGGCCGGCCTTTCAGCGGCTTGGCCGACTCCGGGGCGACGGGCTTTCGTCCTCCGGCGCCAAAAAAACATACCACTATCGTATGATCGGTATTGCGCGCATATGCAGATTGCTGTACCCCCACAATCGAGCCGTGGCCCGTTTGTGCTGTGGCGACAATTCAATCGCTGGAGACAAATTCCCTATGGCCTACACACAAGCTCAACTGACCACGATGTTCACCAACGCCCAAACCGGCGTTGCCCCGAACGCGGCTCAGTCCCTCACCCTGCAAGCCATCGCGACTCAGAACGCCACCGGCCAACTGACCGACGCGCAGGCCTTGGCTCAAACCACCAACCTGGCCGCCAACTCGACCACCGACGTCAGCGTCGGCGCCTACGAGTTCTTCCTCGGCTTCGCGCCGAGCGTCGCTGGTCTGACCTCGCTGAACACCGCCTACACGGGCACCGGCGCTCAAGCCGGCCTGAACGGCGAAAACCGCTTCATCGCGGAATCGGTCGCCCTGGCCACCCTGAACACCACCGCCAAGGCCGCCTTCACCGCGTCTTACGGCACCCTGAGCGTCGCCGCCGCCACCGCGGCCGCCTATAACATCATCATCGGCAACCCGGCCGCCGTCGCCGCCGGCGTCGATGTCGCCGCCGCCGTCGCCTTCCTGTCGAGCACCGCCAGCGTCACGTACTACACCAACTTCATCAAGGCGAACACGAGCCTGACCACGGCCGCCGACATCGATCTGGCCGTCAAGGCCGCGATCATCGGCGAAATCATGTTCATCGCCGACGGCTACAACAACGGCGCCGGCCTGGGCGCCTACGCCACGGCCACCAACGCCCTGGTCGCCGACCTGGCCGACGACGGCAAGCTGACCGCCGACAACGCCGCCGGTATCGACCTGTTCACCGCCTATCCGAGCTCGGCGCCGGGCGTGACCACGATCCTTACCGTGAACCCGGACGTCGTCGTCGGCTCCGCCGGCAACGACACCTTCACCGCCACCATCGGCGGCGGCACGACCGACACCATCACGGCCGCCGACACCATCAATGGCGGCGCGGGCCGCGACGCCCTGAACATCACCGTCACCGCCGGCACCGCCGTGCTGGGCGGAGCTGATGTGAAGAACGTCGAAGTCCTCAACGTCCGTAACGTCGGCGGTGGCGCCGCCACCGTCGCCGCTGACGGCTTCTCGGAAGTGTGGAACGACCGCGGCACCGGCACCCTGGCCGTCACCAACGCGGCTTCGGGCACCGTCGTCGGCATCCGCGGCAACGGCAGCGTCACCGTCGGCGCCACCACCGCTGGCTACGCCGCCACCGCCACCGCCGCTTCGCTGGCCGTCGCTGACGGCGTCACCGCCGGCGCCTTCACCGTTACCGGCGCGGGCCTGACCTCGGCCACCATCACCAGCACCGGCGCGGCCAACAGCCTGGCCGCGATCGCCTTCGCCGGCGGCACGGTGAAGACCGCGACCATCGACGCTCAATCCGACCTGACCACTGGCAACCTGACGGGCTTTGCGGCCGCGACCACGGTCAACGTCAAGGGCGCCGGCAAGGCCAGCATCGGCACCCTGGAAGCGGCGACCGTGACCACCCTGGACGCGTCGGCCAACACGGGCGGCGTCACCGCCGTCCTGAACGCCGTCACGACCCTGAAGGTCACCGGTGGTTCGGGCAACGACAAGTTCACCACCGGCTCGGTCCTCACGACCGGTTCCGTCGCCGCCGGCGCCGGCACCGACCGTCTGGTCGTCGCCACCGCTGCTGACGTCGCCACCACGGCTCTGTGGGCCAAGTACACCGGCTTCGAACAAGTCCAAACCGCCGGCCAAAACCTCGACCTGGCCCTGCTGGGCGCCGCCGGCGTCACCTCGGTGTTCGCTTCGGGCACCCTGACCCTGGACAACGCCACGACCCAGGCGATCACGATCACCGGCGCCTCCACGCCGACGATCAACGTCACCGGCGCCGCGACCGTTGGTCAGCTCGACACCCTGAACCTGACCATCAGCGACGAAGCCTCGACCACGTCGACGATCGTCCTGACGGCTCCGGTCATCGCCGGTGTTGAAACCATCAACTTCAACGCCGTCGACAACCTGACCGTTTCGGCTCTGACCGGCGTTGGCGCGTTCACCGCCATCGGCGTCACCGGTGCTGGCGCTGTCAACATCGCCACCGGCGCCCTCGCCCTGAACCCGAACAGCAAGATCGACGCCTCGGCCGCCACTGGCGCCGTGACGCTCGACGCCAGCGCGGGTACGGTCAACGGCATCGAACTGATCGGCACCACCAGCTCGAAGGTCAACACCCTGACCGGTTCGGCTCAAGCCGATAAGATCACCGGCGGCGCCGGTGCGGACGTTCTGGTTGGCGGCGGCGGCGCCGACGTCATCAACGCCGGTGCTGGCAATGACAGCATCACCGGTGGCCTGGGCGCCGACGTCATGTCGGGCGGCGCGGGCACGAACACCTTCGTGTTCACCGCCGCTGGTGCGGACTTCACCGCCGCCACCGCCGCGGCGCTGATCACGGCGGCCGACACCATCACCGATTGGTCGGCCGGCACCACCAACAAGATCGACTTCGGCGCCACCACGCTGTCGTCGTCGATCCACGCGGCCGCCGCCATCTCCGGCACGGCCAACGTCACGGCCACCGGTCTGGCCACCTTCAACACCGCGGATAACACCCTGGCGCTGAAGCTGGCCGCTGTGGTCGCGGCTGTGGGTACGGACGCGATCGGCACCTCGGTGATCTTCGCCGACGGCGCGGACAGCTACCTGTTCGTGGTTGGTGATGCGACCGCTGGCGTCCAAGCCGGCGACGCGCTGATCAAGCTGACCGGCGTCGCCGCCAGCACCGGCCTGACCTTCACCGCCGGCGACATCACCACGCTCTCCTAAGAGCTGGGAGCCTAGCCGGAACCGCGAGGTTCCAGCCGGGTCGCCAACGGCAAGGTTCTAAAGTTGAACGCCCCCCGGGAAACCGGGGGGCGTTTTTCTTTGGGCGGCCGCCCGCGTGGCGACGGGGATGGATGGAGGGGACAGGCACTCATGGCGAGGCCCTGGCCCTTATTGCACAAGCCGTGGGGTGAGTGCCTGTCCCCGGAGCTCGCACTGAACCTGACGGGGATAACCCCGATTTCCGCCGCCCCCGCGCC
>JAQGIN010000151.1 GCA_028291125.1 Caulobacter sp. | reverse complement strand
TCGGACCCCGCGCCAGGCGCCAGCCGTCGACCAGGAGCTTGCCGCCGAGGACCACCGCCAGGATCGGCAGGCTGACCCGGCAGATCTGGTCGATGGTCATCCGCAGATTGGCGGCGTCCTCGGCCGTGGCCACCGGGCCGGCCTGGAAGGTCGCCAGCGGCCCCGCCCGCCAGAGCACGGCGACCAGGACCAGGCCGGCGACCGACAGCGCGATCTCGGCGGCGGCGCGGCCGCGCACCCAGCCGGGGCGCAGGATGACCATCAGGCTCGACAGCGCCTGACCGACGGACAGCAGCAGGACCGGCAGGCGCAGGGTGGCCAGGATCGGGTTCCAGACCACCCGCAGCGTGTCGAAGTCGGCCTGGCCCGGGAAGCGGATCATCCCGACCAGCCACAGGATGAACAGCACCGTGACGGTGAGCTCCAGCAGCGCCTCGAACCGCTTCGACTGGAACGGCCCCTTCTGCATCGACAGGTCCGACACATGCGGCAAGTCGGCGACCCGCCACTGCTGGAAGGCCTCGGTCTTGATCCAGCCGCGCTCGATCGCCGCCCCGATCAGCGTGGCCGCGCCGACCAGCATCAGGACGGTGGGGACCAGGTCGTTCAGCACCCGAATCAGCAGCAGCGGGGGAAAGACGCGCAGCGCGCCGATCACCGCGTCCGACGGATTGTCGCCGCCGGCCGCGACCTGCACCGCCGTCAGGATGACGGTGACGAAGGCGGCGATGGCCAGGGCGACCTTCAGCGCGAAGATGTAGAAGGGATAGAGCTCCACCCCGATCAGCACCCGCTGCGGCCCGTAGCGGCCGGCCACGGCCAGCGGATGGCCAAACCGCCGCAGCACCACCTCGATCTCCAGCTTGTCGAGCGGCCGGCCCAGCCGGCCTTCCTCGGCCTCGATCTGGTTGAGCAGGATGTCGCGCAGCTCGGCGACGATGTCCTCGCGCTGGGCGCGGGGCAGAAGGGCGGCGACGGCGCCCAGATAACGGTCGAGCAGGGTCATGGGGTTGCCCTCAGAGCAGGTGTTGCAGGGTGTCGTTGATGGCGCGCCACTCGGCTGTCAGCCGGATCAGCACCGCCTCGCCGTCGGCCGACAGGCGGTAGAAGCGCTTCTTGCGCTTCTCCTCCTCGCGCCATTCGCTGGTCAGCAGGCCCTGGGTCTCGAGCCGGCGCAGCATCGGATAGAGGGCGCCTTCCTCGATCTCCAGGCCAGTCTCGGCCAGGGCCTGACGCAGGCCGTAGCCATAGCGCTCGACCCGCAGCTGGGCGAGCACGGCCAGGATCAGCGATCCGCGGCGCAGCTCCTGGCGGAGGGTTTCGAAAATGTCGGCGTCGGCGGGCATGGGTGTGTGTCACATGGTGTGTGGTATACACTATGTGTCACACAGCTCATGCGGCTGTCAAGCGGCGAGGCGGCGGCCTCCCACGCCCGTCCGGAACATCGGGTCGCCCGCGACTGTTTGATGTGAGCCGTAAAACGGCGCCGACGTGGAGACCCCCATGCTCGCGGACAACGACGCCCAAGCCACCGTGCCGGTCAAAAGCCTGGACCGGGCCCGCCGCTTCTATGAGGACGTGCTGGGCCTGAAGCCCCTGCCCCGCGGCCTGCCCGGCGTGCAGAGCTACCGGGCCGGCGGGGCGACCGTGCTGGTCTATGAATCGGCCTTCGCCGGGACCAACCGCGCCACCGCCCTGACCTGGCCGCTGGGCCTGGCCTTCGACCGCGTCGTCCAGGCCCTGCGCGGCAAGGGCGTGGCCTTCGAGCGCTACGACCTGCCCGGCGCGATGATGGATGGCGAGGTCCATGTCGTGGCCGACCGCCGCCTGGCCTGGTTCAAGGATCCCGACGGCAACATCATCCACATCAACGACTATCCGCCCGCTAGACCTCCAGGGCTTTGAGCGGCGTGAAGCCCGCCGCCCCTGCTGACATCTGCTGTCAGCACCTGACACCGCGCCCCTAGCCTTCGGCCGCCTTCGACCCTACCTTGACGTTCATGCCCCGTTCCCCAACCCCCGACGGCGTCTCCGAGATGTCGGTCCCGTTCCTGCACGACACGGTGATCGACGAGATCCAGGCCAGCGCCCTGCCGTCGCTGTGGACGCCGCACCGCCCGGCCCGGCCGCCGAAGTCGGAGGGCGGCCGCAAGTTCAAGCTGGTCAGCGACTACGAGCCGGCCGGCGACCAGCCGACGGCGATCGCCGAGCTGGTGGCGGGGCTGGAAGGCCAGGAGAACGACCAGGTGCTGCTGGGCGTCACCGGCTCGGGCAAGACCTTCACCATGGCCAAGGTCATCGAGGCCACCCAGCGCCCGGCCCTGATCCTGGCCCCCAACAAGACCCTGGCCGCCCAGCTCTACAGCGAGTTCAAGAGCTTCTTCCCCGACAACGCGGTCGAGTATTTCGTCAGCTATTACGACTACTACCAGCCCGAGGCCTATGTGCCGCGCACCGACACCTTCATCGAGAAGGACTCGTCGATCAACGAACAGATCGACCGCATGCGCCACGCCGCCACCCGGGCGATCCTCGAGCGCGACGACGTCATCGTCGTGGCCAGCGTCAGCTGCATCTACGGCATCGGCTCGGTCGAGACCTATACGGCCATGACCTTCACCCTGGAGGTCGGCCAGCGCCTCGACGAGAAGCAGCTGATCGCCGACCTGGTGGCCCAGCAGTACAAGCGCAACGACATGGCCTTCGAGCGCGGCAGCTTCCGCCGCCGCGGCGACACCATCGAGATCTTCCCGGCCCACTACGAGGACCGCGCCTGGCGCATCGCCCTGTTCGGCGACGAGGTCGAGGCGATCGCCGAGTTCGACCCGCTGACCGGCAAGAAGACCGCCGACCTGCCGTCGATCAAGGTCTACGCCAACTCCCACCACGTCACCCCGCGCCCGACCCTGCGCCAGGCCATCGTCCAGATCCGCCAGGAGCTGAAGGAGCGCCTGGCCTGGATGTACGAGACCGGCAAGCTGCTGGAGGCCCAGCGCCTGGAGCAGCGGACCAATTTCGACCTGGAGATGATCGAGACCACCGGCTCCTGCGCCGGCATCGAGAACTACAGCCGCTACCTGTCGGGCCGCCTGCCGGGCGAGCCGCCGCCGACCTTCTTCGAATACATCCCCGACAACGCCCTGCTGTTCACCGACGAGAGCCACCAGACGGTGCCGCAGATCGGGGCGATGTACAAAGGCGACCGCAGCCGCAAGACCACCCTGGCCGAGTTCGGCTTCCGCCTGCCCTCCTGCCTCGACAACCGGCCGCTGAAGTTCGAGGAAT
>JAQGIN010000392.1 GCA_028291125.1 Caulobacter sp. | reverse complement strand
GCCTCTTCGCCCACCGTGACGCCGCCGGCCAGGGCGCAGCCGGGGCCGATATGGGCCGCTGATCCGATCACGCCGTCATGGTCGACGGACGAGCGGGTGTTGAGAATGGCCAGGTCGCCGACCACCGTGTCGGCGTTGACCACCGCCCCGGCCATCACCGCCACCCCGGCCCCCAGCCGGGCCGAGGGCGAGATCACCGCCGACGGGTGGATCGCGGAGACCAGGGTGAAGCCGGCGGCGGTCGCTCGGTCGGCCAGCTTGCGCCGCAGGGCGTTGTCGCCGATCGCCACGAAGGCCTGGCTCAGGCCCTCGGCCCGCAGTCGGGCCAGGGCCGTGTCGTCGCCGACCACTGGAGCCCCGGCCACGTCGCGCGGCGTCGGATCGGCGTCGAGCACGGCGGGGGTGGCGAAGCCGGCGGTGCGCAGCAGTTCGATGACCACCTTGGCGTGGCCGCCCGCGCCCAGGACGACGACGGGTCCCCCCGTGCTCACCGTCGCCCCCTATTCCTCGCGCATGGTGGTGCGCAGCGTATTGGTCAGGGGTTCGAGCAGGTACTGCAGCACGGTGCGCTCGCCGGTCGGGACGATGACCTCGGCCGGCATGCCGGCGGTCATGCGGCTGCGGAACTCCTTGGGCAACTGCTTGGGGTCGACCTTGACGATGCCCAGAAAGTACGAGGTCTTGGCGACTTCGTCGGTTAGGCGGTCGCGCGAGATCGAATGGATGACGCCGTTCAGCACCGGCATCTTGCGCGAATGGAACGACGGCAGCCGCACCTCGGTGGTCATGCCGATGTGGATGTTGTCGACATCGGTCGGGGCGAAGTGGGCCTGGATGATCAGCTCGTCATTGTCCGGAGCCACATCGATCAACGGCTCGCCGGGACGCACCACGGCGCCCTCGGTGTAGACTCGCAGATTCTGAGCGACGCCGGTGGCGGGCGACAGCACCTGCACACGGCGCTGAGCGTCGGAAGCGACCACGTCCTTCTCACCGACCTCGGACAGCTTCATCCGCACCTCGCCGATGTCCTTGCTGACCTCCTCGAAGAACTGTTGCTTGATCTGCCGCACCTTCAGCTGAGTCTCGCTGGCGCCTTGCAAGGCCTTGGAGCGGTCGGCGATCAGCCGGCCGATCGAACCGGTCAGGGACGAGCGCTCGCGCTCCAGGGCCAGCAGCCGCGGCCGCGGCACCAGGCCCTTATCGTAGATGGTCTTCAGGCCGCTGAGCTCGTCGTCGATATAGACCAGCTGTTCCTTGAGCCCCTGGCTCTGACGGTCGATGCCGTCGATCTCGCTCTGATACTGCGACTTCTGCGATTCCAGCAGGTCGACCTGGCCGCTGAGGGTCAGGCGGCGTTCGATGAACTGGGCGCGCTCGTCGGCGAGAATACGCGCCACCTCCGGATTGCTCGCCTGGGCGGTGAGGCTGGCGGGGAAGATGATCGAAGCCTGCGAGTCGCGCTCGGCGGTCAGCCGCGCCTGCTGGGCCTGCAAGGTCATCAACTGAGCGCGGGTGATGCCCAGGGCGGCGTCGGCCTGGGTGGGGTCGAGTTCGAACAGCACCTGACCCGCTCGCACGTGGTCGCCCTCATGCACGAGGATCTTGCGCACGATCCCCCCCTCGAGATGCTGCAGCGTCTTGCGGTTGCCCTCGGTGGAGATCACGCCATGGGCGATGACGGCGCTGTCGAGCGGGGCCAGCGCCGCCCAGCCCGCCAGACCGACGAAGGTCAGGATGATCACCGCGTAGCCGATCCGGGCCACGGTCTTGTAGTTGTCGGTCGCCTTGGCGATCTTGATCGAGGGAAGCTTCATGGACGTTGTCTGGCCTCTTCGGCGGCGCCGTCAGGGCGCGGCTCGAACGCTGCGTGACGAAGGAACTAGTGAGCGCGCTGGACGGGAGCCGGGGGCTGCCCACCGCCCGTCAGCTTGGCGAGCATGGTGTCCCGATCGCCGAAATCGGCGATTTGCCCCTGGTTCACCACCATGATGTGGTCGGCGAAGCTCAGCAGATTGACCTTGTGCGTGGCGAACACCACCGTCCGCCTGGCCGCCTTCAGACGGGTCATGGCGTCGATCAGAGCCGCTTCGCCCAAGGCGTCGAGGCTGGCGTTGGGTTCGTCGAGCACCAGCAGGGCCGGGCTCCTATAGACCGCGCGGGCCAGGGCGAGGCGCTGGCGCTGGCCCCCCGACAGCGAGGCGCCGCCATCGCCGATCGGGGTGTCGTAGCCGTTGGGCAAGCCTTGGATCATCTCATGCACCCCGGCCAGGGTCGCCGCATCGATAACGGCCTGGGGATCGAACTTCGAAAAACGGGCGATGTTCTCGGCGACCGTACCGGAGAACAGTTCGATGTCCTGCGGCAGATAGCCGATATGGCGGCCCAGCTGTTCGGGGTCCCACTGCTTGATGTCGAAGCCGTCGAGGCGGATGGCCCCGGCGACGCAGGGCCACACCCCGACCAGGCCGCGCAGCAGGCTGGACTTGCCGGCCGCGCTCGGCCCGACGATGCCCAGGGCGATGCCGGCGTCGAGGCGGA
>JAQGIN010000131.1 GCA_028291125.1 Caulobacter sp. | reverse complement strand
AGGTGGTGGCGGCGATCCGCGCGGCCCTGCTGCGCCACAAGGTGGTGTTCTTCCGCGACCAGGACATCAGCCACGAGGACCATGTCCGCTTCGGCCGCTATTTCGGCGAGCTGGAGGGCCATCCGGTCACCGCCCATGTGCCCGGCTTTCCGGAGATCCTGCACATCGAGGCCGCCGACGGCATGAAGCTGCGCGAGGAGATCGTGCCGCTCGTCCGGGTGGCCAACAAGTGGCACACCGACGTCACCTTCCGCCGGGCCCCGTCGATGGGCGGGGTGCTGCGGGCCCGCCACCTGCCGCCGCTGGGCGGCGACACCCTGTTCGCCGACACCGCCGCGGTCTATCGCGACCTGCCTCAGGCGCTGAAGGACAGGCTGGCCGACCTGACCGCCGAGCACGACATCCTGCAGAGCTACGGCTACCGCGTCGACGAGGCCAAGCGAGCGGAGCTGCGCGCCGCCTATCCGTTGATGGTCCATCCAGTGATCCGCACCCATCCGGAAACCGGCGACAAGCACCTGTTCGTCAACAAGGTCTTCACCACCCGCGTCCTCGGCCTGCCCGAGGACGAGGCCAAAATTCTGCTGGCCGACCTGCTCGACCGGGTGAAGACCCCCGAATACCAGGTCCGCTTCCGCTGGACGCCGAACGCCATCGTCTTCTGGGACAACCGCGCCACCCAGCACTACGCCATCCTCGACTATTGGCCGCAGGAACGGATCGTCGAGCGGGTGACGATCCAGGGCGAGGTTCCGTATTGAGGTTCGAAGCCTCTTGCGGCGTAGAATCAAGGGGTTGAGCCTATATTCTCGTCCACCATCAAGATCGTCATCCCGGAAGCGCGAAGCGTTATCCGGGACCCAGGGGCGGTGCGCACCGCCCCTGGGTCCCGGCTCTTCGCTACGCTACGGTCGGGAAGACGGTTGGCAGAGCTACGCCGCCCGCTCCCGGGTGATGACTTCCACGTACAGCCGCGCCTTCTCGGCCCCCTCGAACGCGCCGTATTCGCACTTGGCCAGGGCCTCGGGCGGCGGGAAGATCACCGGGTTGTTCTTGTAGTCGTCCGGCATCAGCGCCTTGGCCGCGGCGTTGGGGGTCGGATAGAGGATGGTGCGCGAGATCTCCGCCCCGGCCTGGGCGTCGAGCAGATAGTTGATGAACCTGTGGGCGTTGTTCGGCCGCGGCGCGCCCTTGGGGATGCACAGGGTGTCGGAGTTCAGCAAGGACCCCTCCTTGGGGATCACGAAGTCGAGGTCGGGATCCTCCTTCATCACCTGGGCGATGTCGCCATTGTATTCCAGCACCAGATCGACATCGCCGGCCAGCAGCATGTCCTGGCCGTTGTCGTCGTGGAACGCCTTCACATAGGGCTTCTGGTGGATCAGCATCTGTTCGATCTCGGCGACCAGGGCGGGCGGGATGTTGTTGACCGAGTGGCCCTTGTACTTGGCGGCCAGCCGGATCAGGTCGGCCGACTCCGACAGCAGGGCGATGCGGCCGTTGTACTGGGCGGAATCGAACAGGTACTTCCAGCTGTCGGGCACGCCCTTCACCTTGGACTTGCGGTAGCCGATGCCCAGCACCAGCCAGGTATAGGGCATCGAGAACTTGCGGCCGGGGTCGTAGTCGGGATTGAGGAAGGCCGGGTCGACGTTCTTGAAATTGGGGATCTTGGCGTGGTCCAGCGGCTCCAGCATGCCGGCCTGACCCATGCGGGTGACGAACTCGTTGGACGGCACGATGACGTCGAAGCCGGGATTGCCGGCCTTCAGCTTGGCGAACAACTCATCATTGGTCGCGAACAGGCTCATATTGACGTCGACGCCGGCCGCCTTCTTGAAGTCGGCCAGGGTGGTTTTGCCGATGTAGGTGTCCCAGTTGTAGAAGTTGAGCTTGGCCTCCTCGCCGCCCGGCGGCGGGGCCGGCTTCTTGGGGCCGCAGCCCTCCAGGGCGGTGAAGCTGAGGCCGACGGCCGCCGCGCCCAGCGCCGTCAACAGCGACCGGCGGGAGCCCCCGCCCGCGTTCCGATCTTCGCTCATGGCCGTGATCTCCCTGCATGCTGTTATGGACTGAGAGACCCCCCTCGCGTCCGTTCAATACGCAAACACGACGCGACGCCCGGCTTTCAGGCGTTGCGCAAATACCAGTCATAATCGAGCGCCGTGACCACCTCGAAGAACCGCGCCTGCTCGGTGCGCTTCACCGACACGAACATGTCGACGAAGCGGTCGCCCAGATAGTCGCGCAGCACCGCCGAGCGGTCGAACAGCCCCACGGCGTCGAACCAGTTGGTCGGCAGCGACGCCTTCTCGGCCTTGGCGGCGGCGTAGCCGTCGCCGACCACGGCCGGGCCCGGATCGATCTTGTGGGTGATGCCGTGGTGGGCGCAGGCCAGCAGCGCCGCCAGCACCAGGTACGGATTGGCGTCGGCTCCGGCCACCCGGTGTTCGACATGGCGGGTCGGGGCCGGACCGGCCGGCACCCGCAAGGAGACGGTGCGGTTGTTCACCCCCCAGGTCGGCGCGACCGGGGCGTAGGAATTGGCCTTGAAGCGGCGATAGGAATTGGCGTTGGGGGCCAGGATGGCCATGCAGTCGCCCATCAGCGCCTTCATGCCGCCGATGGCGCACTTCAGTAGAGCCGAGCCTTCCAGATCCTCGCTGGCGCAGAGGTTGTTCCCGGCCGCGTCATTGACGCTGACATGGACGTGAAAGCCGTTGCCGGCTCGGTCGGCCCAGGGCTTGGCCATGAAGGTGGCCTCGCAGCCGTGGCGCAAAGCCACGCCCTTGGCGGCGCGCTTGTACAGCAGGCCATCGTCGGCGGCGCGCAGGGCGTCGGGCTTGTGCTTGAGGGTCAGCTCGACCTGGCTGGGGGCGAATTCCGAGATCGCCCCCTCCAGCGGCACGCCGATCGCGTCGGCCGTGGCCCACAGCTCGCGCAGGAACGGCGAGATCGCCTCCAGCTCGGGCAGGCCATAGACCTCGACGCCATGGGGTCGCCGGCCGGTCAGGGCCGAGCGCGGCGGTTGCGGCGCGCCGTCGGGACCGGGCTCGACATCGACCAGGTAGAATTCCAGCTCGCAGGCCACCACCGGGGTCAGGCCGTCGGCGGCGAAACGGTCCAGCACCTTGGCCAGCACGTGGCGCGGGTCGAGGTCGTTGGCCGTTCCGTCCAGCTCGTACAGCGACAGCATCACCTGGGCCATGTCGTCGCCCAGCCACGGGGCCAGGGTCAGGGTTCCGGGGACCGGGCGGGCGCGGCGGTCGGCGTCGCCGTCCTCCCACACCAGGCCGGTGTCCTCGCAATCGGCGCCGGTGACGTCGACCACCAAGATCGAGCCGGGCAGGAAGCGGCCATAGTCGTAGATCGCCTGCAGTTCGTGGATGCGCAGCCGCTTGCCGCGCGGCACGCCGGCCAGGCTGGTGAAGAACACCTCGGCGAACTTCACCTGCGGGTTGGCGGCCAGGAAGTCGCGGCATTCCTGCGGGTCGGCGACCATCGGGTGCGTCATGGGCGGGCTCCGCCCAAGATTTCCACATCCCGGCGGAGAGGATTTCTGATCGTGGACTTCATACGTGATCGCTTCCCCGCCGGCCCGAATTGCGGTCACATTGCCCCGAACCTCGACCCGACGCCAGCCGAGGCGACCTGGAGACCCCCATGCCCGATCACGGCGCCAATGACCTCGACGCCTTCTGGATGCCGTTCACGCCCAACCGGCGGTTCAAGGCCAAGCCGCGGCTGCTCTCCAGCGCCAAGGACATGCACTACCAGACCCCCGACGGCCGCCAGATCCTCGACGGCACGGCCGGCCTGTGGTGCGTCAACGCCGGCCACAATCGGCCGAAGATCGTCGAGGCCATCCAGGCCCAGGCGGCGAAGATGGACTTCGCCCCGACCTTCAACATGGCCCACCCGCTGGCCTTCGAGTTCGCGTCGCGGCTGGCGGCCATCACCCCGGCCGGCCTGGACCGGATCTTCTTCACCAATTCGGGGTCGGAGGCGGTCGACACCGCCCTGAAGATCGCCCTGGCCTATCACCGGGCCCGCGGCAAGGCCGGCAAGACCCGGCTGATCGGCCGCGAGCGGGCCTATCACGGCGTCGGCTTCGGCGGCATTTCGGTGGGCGGCATCGTCGGCAACCGCAAGCAGTTCGGAACCTTGCTGACCGGGGTCGACCACCTGCCGCACACTCACCTGCCGCGCAACGCCTTCAGCCGGGGACAGCCCGCGCACGGCGCCGACCTGGCCGACGCCCTGGAGCGCATCGTCGCCCTGCACGACGCCTCGACCATCGCCGCGGTGATCGTCGAGCCGGTGGCCGGCTCGACCGGCGTGCTGCCGCCTCCGATCGGATATCTGGAGAAGCTGCGGGCGATCTGCGACCGGCACGACATCCTGCTGATCTTCGACGAGGTGATCACCGGTTTCGGCCGCACCGGCGCGGCCTTCGCGGCCGAGCGCTTCGGGGTGACGCCGGACATGATCTGCATGGCCAAGGGGATCACCAACGCCGCCGTGCCGATGGGGGCGGTGGCGGCTTCGGAGACCCTCTACCAGTCGATGCTGGAGCACGCCGAGGCCCCGATCGAACTGGCCCACGGCTACACCTATTCCGGCCACCCGCTGGCCTGCGCCGCCGGCCTGGCGACCTTGTCGGTCTATGCCGAGGAGGACCTGTTCGCCCGGGCGGCGGCCATGGAGCCCTATTGGCGCAAGGCCATGCACAGCCTGCGGGACGCCCGTCATGTCGTCGACATCCGCGACTTCGGGATCATCGCCGGCATCGAGCTGGAGCCGCGCCCCGGCCAGCCCACCGCCCGGGCCGGCGAGGCCTTCGAGGCCGCCTTCGAGGCCGGCCTGCTGATCCGCGTCACCGGCGAGACCATCGCCCTGTCGCCGCCGCTGATCCTCGAGACCGGGCATGTGGACCAGATGGTCGACACGCTGCGGGCGGTGCTGAAGGCGGTGGATTAGGGGCTCTGGGCGCTCGCCCCCTCCGGACCTGACGGCCCTCCTCCCCCAGAGGGGGAAGAGCCAATCAAGCGAAACTCCGCCCCCCATGGGGGCGGACGGCCGCGAAGCGGTCCGGTGGGGGCAAGTGGCCTAGTGGGCCACGCCCTGCCCGTCGGTATCCGCCGAGATCTCCTCCAGCGTCTTGCCCACCGCCTTGGCGCCGTAGTCGACGGCGATGTCGCCGAGCGACAGGATGCCGGCCAGTTGGCCGTCCTCGCCGTAGACGACCAGGCGGCGCAGCTGGTGGCTGGCCATCTGGGCGGAGGCGTCGGCCAGGGTGTCCTCGGCCTTGCAGCTCTGGACGTCCTCGCTCATCGCCATCGAGACCGGGCCATCGAGGTCGCCGCCCTCGGCCACCACCCGCAGCACGATGTCGCGGTCGGTGACCAGGCCGACCACCTTGCCGTCGTCGACGATCGGCACCGCGCCGCTGTCGATATGGCGCATGATCTGCGCGACCTTGCGCACGGCGTCGGTCGGGGCGGCGGTCACCACCTGGGCGGTCATGGCTTCACTGACTTTCATGGTGTCCTCGGGTGTTGAATGGGGAGGCCACAACAACCGCCAGCGCGCGCCGTTGTTCCGCTCCGCCGACGTCGCGCCCCGTCGCGGCCGCGGATGACACCGGTGGACAACGCCCCCGCGACGGGCCATTTTCCGCGCAGGAAGCGGCCCGCCAAGGGCCCGGGGGAAACCGCATGATCCGACGCCATCGTCTCGCCCGCCGGGCGGCCGCCGCCCTGGTCCTCACCCTGGCCGCCAGCGGCTGCGCCACCGCCGGGCCGGCCGCGCCGCGCGAGATCCTGGCCTTCCCCGGGGCCGAGGGGGCCGGCCGGCTGGCGGTCGGCGGCCGCGGCGGGGCGGTGCTGAAGGTGACTAATCTCGACGATTCCGGCCCCGGCAGCCTGCGCGCCGCCGTCGAGGCCACGGGTCCGCGCACCATCGTCTTCGACGTCGCCGGCACCATCCAACTGAAGTCGCCGCTGAGGATCATCCACGGCCAAGTGACCATCGCCGGCCAGACCGCCCCCGGCGGCGGGATCACCGTGCGCGACCAGACCCTGATCGTCGCCGCCGACGACGTGGTCATCCGCTTCCTCCGCTCGCGGCTGGGGGCCGAGAGCAAGACCGAGGGCGACGCCCTCTGGGTGACCCGCGGCCGACGGATCATCCTCGACCACGTCTCGGCCAGCTGGTCGGTGGACGAGACCCTGTCGGCCTCGGCCCGCTACGACCCGGCGGAGAACGGCTTCTATGACCTGACCGTGCAGTGGTCGATCATCGCCGAGTCCCTGGCCCACTCGCTGCACGCCAAGGGCGACCACGGCTATGGCAGCCTGATCCGCGGCGGCCGCGGTTCGAGGATCAGCTTCCACCACAATCTGTGGGCCAACCACATGGCCCGCATGCCGCGGCCGGGCAATTACGACGAGGCCGACAAGGACCCGGTCGGGGCGTTCTTCGATTTCCGCTCCAACGTCTTCTACAACTGGGGCCACGGCTATGCCGGCTACGACGCGGACAAGGCCGCCCTGGCCGCCTACAACTTCGTCGACAACGCCTATGTCGCCGGCCCCAATTCCGAGAAGCCCATCGCCTTCAACGAGAGCAACGGCCTGGCCAAGGCCTATTTCGCCGGCAACAGCATGAACGGCGCGGTCCCCGCCGATCCCTGGAGCCTGGTGACCGGCCTCCAGGCCGAGGGCTACCGCCAAGCCGCGCCGATCGACGTCGCCCCGGTCAAGCCCGAGCCGGCCGCCTCGGCCTATGAGCGGGTGCTGGCCGACGCCGGGGCCTCGGTGTGGCGCGACCCGGTCGACCGGCGGGTGATCGCCGGCGTGCGGACCAAGACCGGCAAGGTCATCGACAACCAGGACGAGGTCGGCGGCTGGCCGGCCCTGCCCCTCGGCGTCGCCGCCCCCGACCGCGACGGCGACGGCATGCCCGACGCCTGGGAAAAGGCCCACGGCCTCGACCCGGCCCAGGCCGACGACGGGGCCGTCCGCAATGGCGACGGCTGGACCCATCTGGAAGACTACCTGGCCGACGCGGCCAAGGTTCGCCGCTAGCCGCTCCCTGCCCGCCTAGGCTGTTCTCCCGCACGCGTCCGATATTAACGGTCAACGAGACCGTTCCGCCGGAAACTTGACAAGACCATGGTCCGTTCATGGCTGCAGCTCTGGAGGAGGGCTCGCCAATGACCACGACTTTATTGATGGCCGGAACCCTAGAGACTTGGTTCACCCATGACGGCGGCGACGGGCAACTTCAGCTTCACGCTCAGCTCTACGATCGCGCCGGCGCCAAGATCGGCGGCGAGTATCTGCACGCCGCCAGCGATCAGACCCTGACGGTCAAGCCGCTGTACAACGACGGCGCGGTGCTCGGCTTCCACCCGACGGCCGGCCAGAGCCAGATCACCCCGCTTGACGGGGCTGGAGCAGTGGGCGCCACCCAGACCATCGCCAGCGAAAGCTTCGATCTGGAGGCTTCGGACCTGGGCGGCTATGTGGTCAGCACCCTGGCGCCGTCGGGCTATAGCGCGACCGGCCCGTTCACCCCGAAGGTCCAGCTCTACGACGCCTGGGGTTCGCCGCTGGGTGATCCGGTGCGGACCAATGGCGGCCTGGTCGCCGTCGGCGTCGGCGACGATGGGCTGTACCGCCTCGACTGGACCGACCGCGACGTGGCGCACAGCTATGTCATCGATCCGCGCCAGCCGCCGAACATCGGCCCAATCTACAGCGCCAACGGCTATGGGATCATGGACGACGTCGGGCCCTATGTCGGCGGCACCTACAATGTCGCCGTCGACGACACGACCCCCACCCTGAGGCTGTATGGCTTCGTGTCGCCTGGGACGATCGACATCGAACTCGGCGACCTCAGCTATGACGGCGGCGGCCAGCGCTACGCCGTCAGCCTGGAGGACATCGCCCGGGGCTACAAGGACATCGCCCTGGGACCGTTCGCCGACGGTCGGGTGCTCGGGTCCGCCCACTTCACCACCACCAACGGCCTGGCCTCGACCTCCGCGCTCGGTTTCTCGGTGACCATCGACACCGCCCCGGCCCCGGTCCCGACGGTGACCAACCTGATCGACGACCGCGGGCCCCAAACCGGTTCGGTGGCGGCGGGCGCCAGCACGGACGACACCACGCCGGGGGTCCAGATCGCCTTCAGCGGCGCCTACAAGCCGGGCGACTACATCCAGCTGTTCGTCGACGGCAAGCCGTTCCTCGCGTCGCAGATCATCAACAACGGGGCCGCCGCCAACGGTTATCTGGTCATCAACACCGCCGCCTCGACCCGCGCCCTGCCGCCGGGCGAGCACGTCTTCACCGCCGAGCTGCTGAAGGCCGCCGCCCCTAGCGCCATGTCGGCGCCGTTCACCGCCACCGTCGTCGCCACCCCCGGCGACCCCATGGTGGTGTTCGCCGGCTCCAATGCGCGGATCGCCCTGGTCAGCGAAGCGGCCCTGCCGAACGGCAGCCACCGCAACGCCCAGCCCGCCGAGGACAGCGGCGTCATCCAGATCTACGCCGAGAACGGCGTCGCCAGCTTCCGCATCGACGGCCATGCCGTGATCGCCAACGGGGCCTTCGCGCCGGTCAGCTTCACCACCAGCGCCGGCGACCGACTGGAGATCACCGGCTATGACGCCACCCGGGGCGCCCTGGCCTACTACTTCACCCTGCTGACTCCGAAGTCGAGCTATGACCCCCTGCAGATCAACCTGCCGACCCAGCTGATCGACACGACCGGCCGCAGCATTTCGCCCAACCTCCAGGTGGTGGTCGGCGACGACGCGCCGGTCGCGCAGGACGACTATGACAGCGTCGCGCTCGGCGCCGCGGCCACCGGCAATGTCATCACCGACGCCTCCGCGGGCGACGGCGGCGACGACGACGACGGCGCGGATGCGATGGGGGCCGACGGCGGCGGCGTCTACACCGTGCGCCACGTGACCCGCGCCGGGGCCAGCGACAGCAGCTTCGACAGCGCCGGTCAGCTCAGCGTCACCGGCGACTACGGCGTGCTCGCCTTGGCCGCTGACGGCGGCTACGCCTACACGCCCAACGCCAACGCGCCGACCGGCGCGCGTGACGTCTTCACCTATGGCGTCCGCGACGCCGACGGCTCGACCGCGTCGGCCGTGCTCAGCATCGCGATCAGCCAGGGCGCGCCGCCGCCCGACTCTGATCCCGGCTCTGGCGGCCAGGTGCTGACCTCGTCACGCTACGGCGACACCCTGGTGGGCGGAGCCGGGGCCGACACTCTGAACGCCGGCCAAGGCCCCGACACCCTTACCGGAAACGGCGGCGCCGACGCCTTCGTGTTCGACAAGCTGCCGTGGAACGCCGGCCATGTGACCGATTTCGCGGTCGGGAGCGATCACCTGGACTTATCGGCGCTGTTCGCCGCCAGCGGCTATGCCGGGACCGACCCGGTCGCCGACGGCTATCTGCGCTTCGACGGCGATGGGGCCGGCGGCGCGCGGGTGCTCTACGACACCGACGGCCCGGCCAGCGGCAACACCATCAACTTCCTGATCACCACCCTCGACCATGTCTCGCCCACCGGGCTGACCGCCGCGACGGTGCTGGGAACCCGCGGAGGGCCCCCGCCCGATCCCGGCCCGGGCGGTCAGGTGCTGACCTCGTCGCGCTATGGCGACACCCTGGTGGGTGGAGCCGGCGATGACACGCTGAACGCCGGACAGGGGCCCGACACCTTGACCGGCAATGGCGGCGCCGACCACTTCGTGTTCGACAAGCTGCCGTGGAACGCCGGCCATGTGACCGACTTCACCGCCGGGGTCGACAAGGTCGACCTGTCGGCCCTGATCACGGCCAGCGGCTATACGGGCGCCGATCCCATCGCCGACGGCTATCTACGACTCGACAGCGACGGGGCGGGCGGCACGCGGGTGCTCTACGACACCGACGGCCCGGCCAGCGGCAACACCATCCAGTTCCTGATCACCACCCTCGATCACGTAGCCCCGTCCAGCCTTTCGGCTGGGGACTGGATCCTGCATGGGTAGGTGGCGGCGGCCTTAAGGACGAATAGTCGCCTCAGGGCGCCTTGGGCGGGCACACCGCCCCGGCCGGGTCGGTGGTCAGCCTGGCGTCTTCAGGGCGAAGGGCTCGGCCACCAAGGCCGACGGCGCTAGACGGCCCTTCCCGAGCTGCGCGCCAGGACCGCGCTCACCCTGCTCCAGATTCGCGCATTGGGAGACTGGAAGTCTCATCCTTCCCTCAAGGCGCGTGTTCTGGATCTTGTTTCGCGCCGGCCACGGCCGCAAGAATTAGCGGCGCATGGGGAGTGAGCCATGACCAACCCGGAAGCAGACCACACAAAAACCGTCGTCGCTCGGCGCGATATATTGGCGGGGGCCGCCGCCCTGGCGAGCCTTCCGGTCGTCGGAGCCTCGGCGGCGACGCGCCCCGCTTCACCCCAGCCGGCCAAGCCGACCCACATGGAGACCCAGACGATGTCGACCATCACCACCCAGGACGGGACCCAGATCTTCTACAAGGACTGGGGCCCCAAGACCGGCCAACCGATCGTCTTCCATCACGGCTGGCCGCTGAGCAGCGATGACTGGGACAACCAGATGCTGTTCTTCCTGGCCCAGGGCTATCGCGTCATCGCCCATGACCGCCGTGGCCACGGCCGCTCCAGCCAGACTGACACCGGCAACGAGATGGACACCTACGCCGCCGACGTGGCCGCCCTGACCGCGCATCTGGACCTGAAGAACGCCATCCATGTCGGCCACTCGACCGGCGGCGGCGAGGTGGCCCGTTACGTGGCGCAATACGGCGGCGGCGGCCGGGTGGCCAAGGCGGTGCTGATCAGCGCCGTGCCGCCGATCATGGTCAAGTCCGACAAGAACCCTGGCGGCCTGCCGATCGAGGTGTTCGACGGCTTCCGCGCCGCCCTCGCCGCCAACCGCGCCCAGTTCTACATCGACGTGCCGAGCGGCCCGTTCTACGGCTTCAATCGCCCCGGCGCGAAGGTCAGCCAGGGCCTGATCAACAACTGGTGGCGCCAGGGCATGATCGGCGGGGCCAAGGCCCACTACGACTGCATCAAGGCCTTCTCCGAGACCGACTTCACCGAGGACTTGAAGAAGATCGACGCGCCGGTGCTGGTGCTGCACGGCGAGGACGACCAGATCGTGCCGTTCGCCGACTCCGCGCCGCTGTCGGCCAAGCTGCTGAAGCACGGAACGCTGAAGACCCATCCGGGCTTTCCGCACGGCATGTGCCAGACCCATGCCGACGTCATCAACGCGGACCTGCTGGCCTTCTTCAAGGCCTAGGACGGGCGCCGGGCCGGCGCGGGTGAGGGATCATCCGCGCCGGCCATCCGGTCCAGCCGATACGGCCCGGGCGAGGCCAGGTGCGCCACCAGGATCTGCGCCATCAGACGCGGCTCGGCGCGGATCGAGGGCGCTTCGCCGAACACCTCGATCCACAACGCGGTCAGATTTTCGGACGCCGGATCGGGCACGCGTCACCTCTCGTCGACCTCAACCAATGGCTGAACCAGCCAGGGGTTGCTGGTTAACCCGGCCTTAAGGACGAATAGTTCTCAGGGCGCCTTGGGCGGGCACACCGCCCCGGCCGGGTCGGTGGTCAGCCTCGCGGTCTTCAGCGTCAGGGTCAGGGTTCCGGCGGTGGTCAGGGCGAAGGGCTCGGTCACCTTGGCGACGTCGGCCCCGGCGTCGCGGAAGCATTTCAGCGACGTCTTCAGGCTGCGCCATTCGCCGAGCGGCGCGGCGGCCAGCAGGGCGGTGGCGTCGACCCGCCCGTCGCCCAGGGCCAGGGTCACCGGCGCGCTCGGCTTGGCGTCGACCCGGTAGTCGACCACCAGGGCCAGGTCGGCGTTGGTCTGGAACGACAGGTTCAGCGGCTTGTCGCCGACCAGGGCGACGGTGGCCGGGCCCTCGCCGCGGAAGGTCAGTCGGCGGCCGGCCTCCTGCACGCCGCCGGCGTCGACCGGCGTGACCGTCGCGCCCTGCGACGGCCGTCGCGCGAACCGCCACGGGGCCGGGGTCTTGCCGTCGATGAAGTAGTTGCTGGTGTTGATCGTCGGCACGGCGACGCCGGAGACTTCCGACAGTTTCGGCAAGGTGACCTTGTCCTTGTAGGTCAGGCCATAGCCGTAGGCGAACAGCGGGTCATAGGGCTTGTCGCCGACATTGAGGCTGGTCTGGGCGGCGCTCCTCGGCCAGGAGAACGACAGCTTGCCGTGGAAGTCGTGGCGCGGCTTGCCGGCCACGTCGCCGACGATGACGTCGGCCACGCCGCCGCCTTCCGAGCCCGGCAGCCAGGCGGCGACGAAGGCGTCCGAGGCGTTGAGCTCGGGATTGACCCACAGCGGTCGGCCCGACAGGAACACCGCCACCACCGGCACCCCGGCCGCCTTCAGCCGTTTGAGCAGGGCCAGGTCGGTCTTGTCGCCGGCCTGGTATTCCAGGGTCTTGAGGTCGCCGACCCCTTCGGCGTAGGGCGTCTCGCCGAACACCACCACCGCCACGTCGGGCTTTTGCTGGAAGCTGCCGTCGACGCTGAGCTGGGCCGTGCCGCCGGCGGCGGTGACGGCGTCCTTCAGGCCGGCATAGATCGATTGGGCGCCGGGGAAGTCGCTGTTCTTGTTGTCGGTCCCCTGCCACGACAGGGTCCAGCCGCCCGACTGGCGGCCGATGTCGTCGGCCCCGGAGCCGGCCACCAGCACCCGGGCCGAGGCCTTCAGCGGCAGCACGCCGTCGTTCTTCAGCAGCACCAGCGACTTGCGCACCGCCTCGCGGGCCAGGGCGCGGTGGGCGGGGGCGCCGAGCACGCCGGCGCGGCCCTCCCACGGCCGATCGGCGTCGAACAGGCCCAGCCGGACCTTGACCCGCAGAATGCGGCGCACGGCGTCGTCAAGGCGGGCCATCGGGATCTCGCCCGAACGGACATGGGCCAGGGTGGTCTCGTAGACCCCCTTCCAGCTGTCGGGGGCCATGAACATGTCGAGCCCGGCGTTGACCGCGGCGGCGCAGTCGGTGGGCTTGCAGCCGGGCACCTGGCCGTGGCCGTTCCAGTCGCCGACCACGAAGCCGTCGAAGCCCATCCGGCCTTTCAGCACGTCGGTCAGCAGGCTGCGATTGCCGTGCATCTTGACGCCCTGCCAGCCGGAGAACGAAGCCATGACGGTCAGGGTCCCGGCGTCGATGGCCGGCGGATAGCCGGGGGCGTGCAGCCGAATGAGGTCCGCCTCGCTGATCTGGGCGTCGCCCTGGTCGACCCCGTCCAAGGTGGCGCCGTCGCCGAGGAAGTGCTTGGCCGAGGCGGCGACATGGCCGGCCCGCAGCGGATGGTCGGCGCCGGGCGCGCCCTGCAGGCCCAGCACCATCTGGCCGGCATAGGCGGCGACGATCCGCGGGTCCTCCGAATAGCCTTCGTAGCTGCGGCCCCAGCGGTCGTCGCGCGGCACGGTCAGGGTCGGGCCGAACGCCCAGTCGAAGCCGGCGGCGGCGGTTTCCTGGGCCGTGGCCTCGCCGATGCGGCGCATCATCGCCGGATCGCGGGCGGCGCCCAGGCCGATATTGTGCGGGAAGAGCGTCGCTCCGACGACGTTGTTGTTGCCGTGCACGGCGTCGATGCCGAACATCAGCGGGATCGGGGTGCGGCCCGGACGGGCCTCGTCCGACACCGCCCGGAAGGCCCGCACCGTGTCGACCCAGGGCCCCTGCGGCGAGCGATCGGGCGCGCCCAGCGGCGGCGAGCTGCCGCCGGCCAGGATCGAGCCGATCGGATAGGTCCGCAGATCCTCGGGCTTGATCGACGACAGGTCGGCCTGGACCATCTGGCCGACCTTCTCCTCGAGGCTCATCTTGGCCAGCAGGGCCGAGACCCTGGCCTCGGTCGCGGCGTCGACCAGGCCGACGCTCTTGGCCTTGGGCCACAGGGCCGGGTGGGCGACGCCGCGCGCCGGGGCCTGGGCGGCGACGGGAAGGGAAACGACGGCGGTCAGCAGCGTGGCGCCCATCAGGGCCGAGGCGAGGGCTTTGGCGGTCATGGCTCCCAGACTTCCTTTTTTGGCCATTTCCGACCGTTTCATGCAATTGACAGCGCTATCTTAAGCGTGAGCGGCCGTCTAGCGCCGCCAATCTGTCTTATGAATTAAAGTGGAGGACCGCCGGGGCGGCGAGCGGGGCGACGCGTCCCGGGACTGGCCTCGCGACCGCGCTTGCGCTTATGTACGCCCGACCGCGCCTGGGGCCGGTCGGGGGTTTCAGGAGGGCTGTTTGGCGACCTTGTTGGCGGCGACCGGAGCGCGTTCGGCCTTCCTCGCCGCGGACCGGCGGCCGCCCCTCGACGCGGCGGCCCCGGCCACCTTGCGCCGGCTCGGCCGCTGGAGCCCGCGGGTGCTGTGGGCCCAGAGCGGCGACGACGCGGTGATGCGCAGCCTGGAGACGCGCCTGGCCCTGCGCCGCGCCGCCATCGGCCCGACCCTGGAGGCGCTGAGCGCGGCCGCTCTGGAGGACGGGGTCCGGCTCTACGCCCAGGCGGCGACGCGGACCGACGGCGAGGCGGTGGCGGCCTGGGCGCTGATCGCCGGCCTGGCGGCCAGCGGCGAACCGGCCATCCAGCGTCTGGATCTGGCCCGCGGCGAGGTCACCGCGTTCGGGCCGCGCACCCTGCTGGCGGCCGGGACCCTGGCCGACGACGTGCAGAGGGCGGCCGACGAGTGCGCCCACCACCATTTCGACGGCGCGGCCTTCTCGGCCGACACCTGGGCCGCGGCGACGGTCAGCGCCGCCGCCGGCTCCGGCGTCGCCGTCGACTTCCCGCTCGACATGGCCGTGGTCCATCCCGACGG
>JAQGIN010000095.1 GCA_028291125.1 Caulobacter sp. | reverse complement strand
GGCCACGAACAGGTACCAAAGATCGCCCACGCGCTTCATGCTCATCTTGAAGGCGCGGGTGCTGGTGGGATCGACCCGAATATAGGCGAGCGGCTTTAGGTTGCTGGCTTGCCAGCCCTTGGGCATTTGCGTCGCGGCGGGTCGGACCGTCGACGCGCTCGTCGCCGGACCGCCGCTGGCGAGGGCGCAGGCAAGGAGCGCGCAGAGCGCCAAAACTCGAGCTGTCCAAATCTTGGCCATGAGTCCTCCCTGACTGGCGGCGGTCCCTATAGGCCAAGGCGCCGCTGGCGAATGTTAGATACCAGATAACTGGTTAGTGTCCAGCGGTGGTCGCCTATGGCCCGCGCGGCGGGCGTTTTGCGTCAGAAAAACGCTGGACAGACGTAAGATACCAGTTAACTGTCAAGCCAACGAGGCGCTGAACTTTCGGCTCGTGGCCAGATGGCGGGCCTGGTGAAGAGGCAGCTGATCAGCGTCGTGGCCCGGTTTTGAACGGCGGAGTTTCGGAAAGATCGAAACACCTTGTTCACTTAGTCGTGGCCGGTGATCTGAGAGAAGGCCGAAGTATCGCGTAGAAAAAATAGCATTCCAAAAAGGAATGCAGAATGATTGGGAGGGATATAATGTTACCATTGCACAGCAATATTGCGTTCCGAGCTCTGGCTTGCGGCGTTTCGGCCTTGGCGATCTGCGCTTCGATCACCCAGCCCGCGACGGCGCAGGATGTGGCGGTCCAAAAGCCAGGATCACAGAGTTCTGGAAACGACGCCGCCCCCGCGGCCGCCCCCCCAACCAGCGATTCCACCCTCGTGCAGGAAGTCATCGTCACCGGCAGCCGGCTGGCCAGGGCGGGCTTTGGAGCGCCAACCCCACTCACCGTGGTCGGCGCCGCGGAGTTCCAGCGCCAGGCCGCGCCCAGCATCTCCGACGTGCTCAACCAACTGCCGGCCTTTCGCGCCCAGACCACCCCCGCCACCTCGTCGATCAACATCTCCAACGCCGGGGCGCAACTGGCGGACTTGCGCGGCCTAGGCTCCAACCGCTCGCTCGTGCTGGTGAACGGGCGTCGGTTCGTCGCCGGGACCGTCTCGGGAACCAACCCCTATTCGCCGGCCGGGGCCGTCGATCTCAACATGATCCCGTCCAGCCTGGTGGAGCGGGCCGAGGTCGTCACCGGCGGCACATCGGCCGTCTATGGGTCCGACGCCGTGGCCGGGGTGGTCAACCTCATCCTCAACGACCACCTGCAGGGCGTGAAGGGCAGCGTCCAGTACGGCGCCTCGCAGCGCGGGGACGGCCAAGAGTACATGGTCACGCTCGCCGGCGGCTCCGGGTTCGCCGACGGCCGCGGCCACGTCACGCTGGGCGGCGAGTATGTGGATTCCAAGAAGGTCGACGAATGTCGAAGCCGCCCGGCCTGCGCGGAGCAATATTCCTCGGTTTCGAACCCGACGCCGCAGACCAACGGCCTGCCCCGCTCGATCCTCATGCCCGACACCCGGACGGCGACGGCCTCGTTCGGCGGACTGATCACCTCAGGACCGCTGCGCGGCACCGAATTTCGCAGCGACGGCACGACCTTCCAGCACGACTATGGCGTCTATTATGGCAGCGGCCTGTTCCAATCAGGCGGGAGCGCCGATCCGGCCAATCCGTTCTTGATCAACTTCCCGCTGGTGGCGCCGGTGGAGCGCTACTCGCTGATGGGCCAAGGCACCTACGACTTCAATGAGTCCCTGTCGGGTTTCGCCGAGCTCTCCTATGGCCATTCCCACGGTACGACGATCGCCAGCCAGGTTCGCGACGCCGGCACCATCGTCATCCGGCGCGACAACGCCTTCTTGCCCGCCTCCGTTGGCGCCAGCATGGACCAGGCGGGGATCACCACCTTCAATTTCGGCCGCATCGGCCAGGACATGGGGCCTTCGCTTGGAGATGTGAAGCGCTCCACCGCCCGGTTCGCGACCGGCTTGCGAGGCAAGTTCGGCGATGGCTGGTCGTGGGACGCCTATTATCAGTATGGCCAGACCGACTATCACCAGCGCGCCTACAACGTGCGCATCAACGACAACTACACGCGCGCGATCGACGCGGTGCGCGCGCCCAACGGGCAGATCGTCTGCCGCTCGACCCTGACCACGCCCAACGATCCGCTGGTCCAGGGGTGTGCGCCGCTCAACCTGTTTGGCCAGAACAACTTCTCGACGGCGGCCATCGCCTACGCGTTCGGCACCGCGTCGCAAGACACCAAGCTCACCCAGCAGGTCGCGGCCGCCACCATTCGCGGCGACCTCTTCACCTGGGCGCCGGGCGCGGTGTCGGGCGCGGCCGGCGTCGAATATCGCATCGAGGACGCCAGCGGCACCTCCGATCCGATCTCCGCGGCCCTGCGGTTCAACACCAATCCGGGCGCGGCCATCGCCGGTCCGGCCATCACCGTCAAGGAGGCCTTCGCGGAGGTCGCGATCCCGCTCCTCAAGGACGCGCCGTTCGCGCGCAGCCTGGAACTGAACGGCGCGGTGCGGGGCACGGACTATTCGACCACCGGCAGCGTGGTGACCTGGAAGGTCGGGACGGTTTGGGAGCCCTCCCAGGTCCTGCGGTTCCGGGTCAACCGCTCACGCGACATTCGGGCGCCCAATTTCTTCGAGCTCTATAGTCCCCAGAGCCGAGGCAATCAGTTGCTGACCGATCCGCGGTTTGGCAACGCCAGCCAGCTCACCGCCATCATCACCGGCGGCAACCCGCAACTTGAGAACGAGGTCGCCGACACCGTTACGGCGGGCGTCGTGGTCTCCCCGCTGGCCAATCTGAAATTCTCCGTCGACTACTATGACATTTCGTTGGACGGGGCGATTTCGACAATCGGCGGACAGACAATCGTCGACCGCTGCGAGCGCGGCGCCACCGAGTTTTGTTCACTGATCGATCGTAGCGCGACCAACCAGATCACCCTCGTGCGCAACATCAACCTCAACGTGGCCAATCTCACGACCCGCGGCCTCGACTTCGAGGCCAGCTACGCCGCCTCGCTGGCGGGGGGGCGGCTTTCGCTGCGCGCCCTGGCGACCCACGTGAAGGACCTGATCACGGCCGACAGCTTCGGCTCCGTCGACCGGGCGGGGATGAATGGGGTTCCGCCATCGGCCCAGCCGGGTCTGCCAAGCTGGATCGTCAACAGCAATGTCGGCTGGAGCTCCGAGCGCTTCGCCACCGAACTCCAGGTCCGCTACATCTCCAAGGGCGTCTATAACGCGCTGCAGATCGGCCCTGGCCAGGACGGCTACAGCCCGACCCTGACCAATAGCACCAGCGACAACTCGGTCGCCGCCTATGTCTATGTGAACCTGAACGCCCAGGTGAACCTCATCAAGGACGGCGCGCGCACCCTCCAGCTGTTCGGGGTGATCAACAACCTCTTCGACCAGCAGCCGCCGGCCGATCTGCCGTCCAGCTTCGCGAACGGCAATCCGATGCTGTACGACGTGGTCGGCCGGGCGTTCCGGATCGGCGCCCGCTTCAGCTATTGACGATCGACGCAGCCTCGCCGCCCCAGGCGGCGAGGCCGCGCAGCCATATGGAGCTGACATGGCGTCGCCCCGACCTTTGCGCAGTCTGTTGTTCGTGCCCGGCTCGCGGCCGGAGTTCTTCGTCAAGGCGGCGGCCTCGGGCGCCGACGCCCTTGTCTTCGACCTGGAGGACGCGGTGGCGCCGGCGATGAAGGCCGTCGCCCGCGACCAGGTCGCGGCCCAGTTGGCGCAGCGGACGCAAGGCCTGAGCTTCGTTCGCATCAACCATCCAGAGCGAGGCGAACTCGAAAGCGATCTGGCCGTGCTCGCGCCCCACGCCGCCCAGGCGGTGATGGCGCCGAAGATCTCCGGGCCCGACGATCTTGGCGAACTCGACGAGCGCCTGGCGCTGCACGAGCGCCAGGCAGGCCTCGAGCGCGACGCCATCGGCGTCCTGGTTGTCATCGAAACCTGTCTGGGCCTGCGCAACCTGTTCGAGACGCTGCGCAGTTTCCCGCGGATTGGCGGCGCGGGCTTGGCCAGCGCCGAACAGGGCGACCTGATGGTCGAGCTTGGCGGCCAATGGACGCCGGACGGGGAGGCCCTGGCCTATGCCCGCGGCAAATTCGTCTGCGAGGCCAGGGCGGCTCGATCGCCGTGGTTGCTCGACGGCGCCTTCATGAACCTGGCCGATGAGGGCGCGCTCGAAAAGGAAGCTCGGATCGGGCGCGTCCACGGCTTCACCGGCAAGATCGCGATCCACCCGCGTCAGGTGGAGACCCTAAACCGGGTGTTCTCGCCGACCGACGCGGACGTGGCGCGCGCCAGGGCTCTGCTGGCCGCCTATCAGGAGGCCAAGGCGCACGGGCGCGGGGCGGTGAAGGTCGCCGGCATGATGGTCGACGCGGCCAATGTTCGCTGGGCCGAGCAGGTCCTGGCGGGCGCCGGCGACTAGGCGCCCTGTCGCCTCACCATTGGATTTCGTAGGCGAACGCATATTGGTCCATCACCGCCCGGATGCGGCCTTCCAGGTCAGCTTGGTCTGGCCCCGGCGCGCCGGCGGCGACGATGGTCACCAGCGTTCCGTGCACTGGATGGGGCGAAACCCGCACCTGCAGCCCGCTCGCCGATCTTGGCCAAGCCTCCGACAGCGCCGCCTTGAAGGTCCGCTCGGCCGCATCCTGGCGCAGCGCCACCTTGATCGGCTTGCCAACCTCGGTCAGCGGGATCTTCTCGAGGATGATCACCTCCTTTGGAATGGCGGGGCGTTCGCTGATGGTCGCGCTGGCCAGCGCGATCAGGTCGGCCTGCGTCAGGCGCGAGCCGGCAACCAACTGGACATAGGCCACCGGGAGCTCGCCGGCATAGGCGTCGGGCTTGCCGACCGCCGCGGCGTACAGCACCTCGGGCGAGCGCAGCAGGGCGTCCTCGATCGGGCCCGGATCGATGTTGTGGCCGCCGCGAATGATGACGTCCTTGGCCCGTCCCGTGACGAACACCGCGCCGTCCTGGTCGAGGCGGCCAAGGTCGCCGGTCACCAGCCAGCCGTCCGGCGTGCGCGCCGCGG
>JAQGIN010000093.1 GCA_028291125.1 Caulobacter sp. | reverse complement strand
CATCCTCAGCCTCTGCCTGGGCGTTCAGATCGTCACCGGCATCATCCTGGCGATGCACTACACCGCCAACGCCGCCCTGGCCTTCGACAGCGTCGAACACATCATGCGCGATGTGAACTACGGCTGGCTGATCCGATACATCCACGCCAACGGCGCCTCGATGTTCTTCATCGCGGTCTACGTCCACATGTTCCGCGGCCTCTACTACGGCTCCTACAAGGCCCCGCGCGAAGTGCTGTGGCTGCTGGGCTGCGTGATCTACCTCTTGATGATGGCCACCGCCTTCATGGGCTATGTGCTGCCGTGGGGCCAGATGAGCTTCTGGGGCGCCACGGTGATCACCAACCTGTTCAGCGCCATTCCGCTGGTCGGGCCGTCGATCACCACCTGGCTGTGGGGCGGCTTCGCCGTCGACAACCCCACCCTCAACCGCTTCTTCTCGCTGCACTACCTGCTGCCCTTCATGATCGCCGGCGTGGTGATCCTGCACATCTGGGCGCTGCACGTGGTCGGCCAGAACAACCCGACCGGGGTCGATCCCAAGTCCAAGGCCGACGTCCTGCCCTTCACGCCGTACGCGACGGTGAAGGACGGCTTCGCCATGGGCGTGTTCCTGATCCTGTTCGCGGTGTTCGTGTTCTATCTGCCCAACGCCCTGGGCCACCCCGACAACTACATCCCGGCCAACCCGCTGGTGACCCCGCCGCACATCGTGCCCGAATGGTACTTCCTGCCGTTCTACGCGATCCTGCGGGCGGTTCCCGACAAGCTGGGCGGCGTGATCGCCATGTTCGGCGCCATCGCCTGCATGTTCGCCCTGCCGTGGCTCGACACCTCCAAGGTGCGCTCGATGCGCTACCGCCCGACCGCCAGGCTCTATTTCCTGATCTTCGTGGTCGCGGCCCTGATCCTCGGCTATTGCGGCGGCGAGCTGCCGGACAATCCGGTGATCCCGAACCTGAAGACGTTCGTGCTGATCGATTCCGACCTCAACAGCTTCGTCTGGCTGTCGCGGATCGCGGCCCTCTACTACTTCGCGTTCTTCCTGGTCGTGCTGCCGGTCCTGGGCCTGGTCGAAAAGACCCTGCCGGTGCCGGACTCCATTGCTTCGCCGGCGCTTTCGCACCCGGCCGCGCCTGAAATGAAGGGCTGATCCCGATGCTGCGCAAACTCTCCGTCATCGCAGCGGTCGCCGGTCTCCTGACGGCCGGCGTCGCGGGCCCGGCCCTGGCCGCCACCCACCCGCTCGAGCCCAAGGACGTCCACTGGTCGTTCGAAGGCCCGTTCGGCAGGTTCGACCAGGCCCAGCTGCAACGCGGCTTCAAGGTCTATCGCGAGGTCTGCTCGGCCTGCCACGCCCTGAGCCTGGTCAGCTTCCGCAACCTCGGCGACAAGGACGGCCCGTTCTATTCGGCCAAGTACAAGAACTCGAACGACAATCCGTGGGTCAAGGCGATCGCCAAGGACTACCAGGTCGACGACATCGACTCGGAGACCGGCGACACCATCAAGCGCCCGGCCACCAGCGCCGACCGCTTCCCGTCGCCGTTCCCCAACGAGGCGGCCGCCCGGGCCAGCAACGGCGGCGCCCTGCCGCCGGACATGTCGCTGCTGGCCAAGGCCCGCGAAGAAGGCCCGGCCCACATCTATTCGATCGTCACCGGCTATGTGAAGCCGCCGGCCGGCCTCAAGGTCGACCCGGCCCAGCACTACAATCCCTATATGGCCGGCGATCTGAGCGCCTATTGGTCGGGCGACGCGCACCACGTGCCGCCAGGCGGCTTCATCGCCATGGCCCCGCCGCTGACCGCGGGCCAGGTGACCTTCGACGACGGCACCCCGTCGACGCTGGACCAGCAGGCCAAGGACGTCGCCGCCTTCCTGATGTGGGCCGCCGAGCCGAAGATGGACGAGCGCAAGCAGAGCGGCCTGGCCGTGATCCTCTACCTGCTGCTGTTCACCGGCCTGCTCTACGCCAGCTACCGCAAGGTCTGGAAGAACGAGTCGCACTAAGCCGGCCTCACCGCCGCATCGATCAGGGCCCGACGGCGACGTCGGGCCCTTTTTCGTTCGAGGCCCCTCTTTCGCTGGGAGCCAAGCGCAGCACGCCGGCCGCCAGGTCGAGACGCAGGCGATAGCGGCTCCAGATCTGGGTCCCCACCGTTCCGGCCAGGCCGGCCGGCAGATCGTCGGCCAGGGTGGCGCCGACCGATTCGAACAGGATTCCACCCAGCGACAGGGCTCGCAGCCGGGCCGGGGCCAGGTGGCGGGCCTGGGGATCGAGTTTGGTCCCCGGCGGGACCAGTCGCGCCTCGAGACCCGGCAGGCGCGCCGCCGCCGTCGAGGCGGTGTCGATGGCGAACGGGCCGGACCAGGCCTTGGCGCCATCGGCCACCGCCGCCGTCACCGTCGGAACGCCGCCGACCAGGGTCACGGGAAGACTGGCTCCGCGACCGAAGGCCGGTTCGGATCCCGGCCGGCTGAGGGTCAGGCGGCAGGGGGCGAAGCGGATGTCGACGACATAGCGGCCCAGAACGTCGGCCCCGATCACCCCGGCGATCGGGGTGTCGAACGGGCCGCCGCGGGCGTCGAGATCGACCACCGCCACCGCCAGGGCCGGCACGGTCTGGCCGGCCAGCCGCACCGGGACGGTGAGGGCGGTGTCCTCGTAACCGGCGGCCTGGGCCTTGGTGTTGTGCAGCAGGGTGTGGGGGGCCGACAGGTCGATGACATAGTCGCCGGTCAGGCCGGCGATGCTGGCCGGGGCGACCACGGCCCCGTGCTCGAACCAGCAGGCCGTCTGGCCGGCCAAGGCGGGCGCGGCCCCGCCCAGCAGGACGACGAGGGCCAGAGGGGGGGCGAGACGGGCGGCGGGGCGACGCATGGGGCGATCCTAGCCAAGCTTGACCCGCTCGGCGACCGGCTTGACGTAAAGAACTTTGATGTACAAAGTACATAGTCTTCAGCTTGGAAAGCCGCCATGCGCTCGATGCTCGCCTTCACCCTGGTCGCGGCCCTGGCCGTCGCCGCCCCGGCCACGGCCCAGACGCCGCCGGACCCGGCCGTCCGCCTCGCCCAGCAGGTCGCCGCCCTCCGGTCTCTGGCCTGGATGGACGGGGTCTGGCGCGGCCCGGCCTCGACCATCGGGCCGGGCGGCCAGGCGCACGCGGTCGTCCAGACCGAACGCATCGGCCCGATGCTGGGCGGGGCGATCAAGGTGCTGGAGGGGCGCGGCTACAATCCCGACGGCACGACCGGCTTCAACGCCTTCGCCACCCTGTCGTTCGAGCCGGCGACGGGCGCCTACACCCTGCATTCCCACGCCATGGGCCAGGTCGGCGACTTCCCGCTGAAACCGACGGCCGACGGCTATGTCTGGGAGATCCCGGCCGGGCCGATGACCATCCGTTACACCGCCGTGGTCAAGAATGGCGTCTGGCGCGAGACCGGCGAGCGGATCCTGCCCGGGCGGCCGCCGATCCCATTCTTCGAGATGACCCTGGCCCGGCTGGGCGACAGCGCCTGGCCGGCGGCCGGGGCGATCCCGCCCCGCTGAACGGGGATGGAGAGGGCCGCCTCCCATCCTATCATCATCCCCGCGAAAGCGGGGACCCAGGCTTTTCTGAACCCGCTGTGCTCGACGATAGAAGGCACGCGGATCGCGGCTTAGGCCTCGCCCTTGCCGCCGGCGGAGCGCTGGAACAGCTGCAGGGTGCGCAGCATCGCCAGGTGGGCGCTGTCCTCGTGCCGGCCATTGGGGGCGACGAAGGCGTGGCCCGCCTCGTACAGCCAGATCGGCAGGTCGGGATGGGCGGTGGCGATGGCGTCGACGTCGGCCGGCGGGATCAGGGCGTCGGTCTTGCCAAAATGCAGGGCGGTCGGGACCTTCGGCGTCTCGCCCGTATAGCGGACGATGTCGCCGCCATAGAAGGCCGACACCGCGGCGATCCCCCGGCAGCGGCTGGCGGCCAGCCAGGCCGTCGTGCCGCCGAAGCAGAAGCCGATGACGAACACCGGCCCGGCCAGGGTGTCGACCGCCGCCTGGACACGGTCCAGGGCCGCCAGGCCCCAGCCGCCAGCCTCGCCCAGGGCCATGCGCTGGGGAAGGATGGTCGGCTCGGTGTCGGCCGTCGGGAACGGCGCGTCGGCCGGATCGAGCAGGCTGGGAGCGATCACCTCGTAGCCCTGCTCGGCCAACTGATCGGCGAGGGCCCGGATATGCGGCGTCACCCCCCAGATGGCGTGCAGCAGGACCAGGCCGCCGCGCCGGGCGTCCTGGGGGTCGGCGTGATAGGCCGAGACGGCCAGGCCGTCGGCGGTGCGCAGGAGGGAGGGCGCGCCGGCCATTCAGATCGCCCCGTGGCCTTCGAACAGGGCCAGGGTGCGCTCGCGGGCCAGTTGGGCGTCGGCGGGATGGGCGTCGGCCCGGCCGGCGTTGTTGAAGCCGTGGCCGCTGTTCTCGTAGATGTGCACCGCCACGTCCGGATGGGCGGCCAGGACGGCGCCCTCGACGGCGTCGGCGGGGATGTGGGCGTCGTTGCGCCCCAGATGGACGACGACCGGGGCGGCCAGGGGCAGGGCGGCGAAGCGCTGCACCATGCTGCCGTAGTAGCTGGCGGCCGCCGCCAGGTCGGTGCAGCGCGACGCCGCCATCCAGGCGATCGAGCCGCCGTAGCAATAGCCGACGACGAACACCGGCCCGCGGGCCTTGAGGTGGTCGATGCAGGCCTGGACGTCGCCGATCGGGTTGTCGAAGCCGTTGGCCGCGGCGGTCGCGACGCCCTTGGCCAGGCCGTCGGAGGTATGCTCGGCGGTGAAGCCCCGCTCCTCGCGGTCGAACAGCGACGGGGCCAGCACCTCGAAGCCCAGGGCCGCCCAGCGGGCGACGTCGGCGCGGACATGGTGGTCGAGGCCGAAGATCTCCTGCAGCACCACCACGCCGCCCTTGCGGGGGCCGGCCGGGGCCGCGTGCAGGGCGGTGAAGTCGAAGCCGTCGAGCGCGCTCTCGAGGGTGAGGATGTCGGTCATGGCGGTCCTCCTCGCGGTGGGGCGAAATCCTCGTCCTTCAACAGGCTCAGGATGAGGATTTCGAATGCGGGCGTCTCAGTCGCCCTCATCCTGAGCTTGTCGAAGGACGAGGGCGAACCAGGGTGTCTCTAGACGTTGAAGCGGAAGTGCATGACGTCGCCGTCCTTGACGACATAGTCCTTACCCTCGGCCCGCATCTTGCCGGCCTCCTTGGCGCCCGCTTCGCCGTTCAGGCGGATGAAGTCGTCATAGGCGATGGTCTCGGCGCGGATGTAGCCCTTCTCGAAGTCGGTATGGATCACCCCGGCCGCCTGCGGGCCGGTGTCGCCGACATGGATGGTCCAGGCGCGGGCCTCCTTGGGGCCGACGGTGAAATAGGTCTGCAGGCCCAGAAGGTTGTAGGCCTCGCGGATCAGGCGGTTGAGGCCCGGCTCCGCCAGGCCCAGGGTCTCGAGGAACTCGGCGCGCTCCTCGGCGTCGAGCAGGGCGATCTCGCTCTCGATCTGGGCCGAGATCACCACCGCCTTGGCGTTGTCCTGGGCGGCGCGAGCGGCGACCGTGTCGGAATAGGCGTTGCCCTTGTCGGCCGAACCCTCGTCGACATTGCAGACATAGATGGCCGGCAGCGAGGTCAGCAGCTGCAGCATGTGCCAGGCCTTCTCGTCGTCGGCGTCGA
>JAQGIN010000551.1 GCA_028291125.1 Caulobacter sp. | reverse complement strand
CGCGCCGGCTCCGGTCGCCGCGCCGGCCGAGGCCCCGACCATCGTCGACAAGATGGACAAGGGCGACAACGCCTGGATGCTGGTGTCGTCGCTGCTGGTCCTGCTGATGATCATCCCGGGCCTGGCGCTGTTCTACGGCGGCCTGGTCCGGCAGAAGAACATGCTCTCGACGATGATGCAGGTGTCGACCGTCGGCATCATCGGCATCGTCGCCTGGGTGCTGTGGGGCTACAGCTTCGCCTTCACCGACGGCGGCAAGTGGGACACCTTCGTCGGCGGCTTCAGCCGGCTGTTCCTGAACGGGGTGACCCCGGCAAGCGTGGTCGCCACCTTCTCGACCGGCGTGGTGATCCCCGAATTCAGCTTCATCGTCTTCCAGTCGACCTTCGCGGCGATCACCGCCGCCCTGGTGGTCGGATCCCTGGTGGAGCGCTTCAAGTTCTCGGCCATGGTGCTGTTCGCGGTGCTCTGGCCCCTGCTCTCCTACTATCCGATCGCCCACATGGTCTGGTGGTGGCCCGGCCCCGACGCCATCGCTCTGCATCCGACCGACCCGATCAAGGCCGGCCTGAGCTGGGGCTTCGGCGCCCTCGACTTCGCCGGCGGCACCGTGGTCCACATCAACGCCGGCATCGCCGCCCTGGTCGGGGCCATCATCCTCGGCAAGCGCCAGGGCTACGGCAAGGAGCCGATGCCGCCGCACTCGCTGACCCTGACCCTGGTCGGCGCCGGCCTGCTGTGGGTGGGCTGGTTCGGCTTCAACGCCGGCTCCAACCTGGAAGCCAACGGCTACGCCTCGCTGGCGATGATCAACACCTTCGTCGCCACCGCCGCCGCCGGCCTGTCCTGGATCGTCACCGAATGGATCACCCGCGGTAAGCCGTCGGCCCTCGGCCTGGCCTCGGGCATCGTCGCCGGCCTGGTCGCCGTCACCCCCGCCGCCGGCTTCGCCGGACCGATGGGCGCGATCATCCTCGGCCTCGTCGTCTCGCCGATCTGCATCTTCTTCTGCTCGGTCGTGAAGAACGCGCTGAAGTATGATGACAGCCTGGACGCCTTCGGCATCCACGGCATCGGCGGCATCGTCGGCGCCATCGGCACCGGCCTGCTGGTCAACCCCGCCTGGGGCGGCGCCGGCGTCGTCGACTACGCCAGCTGCGCCAAGGACGGCGATATCAGCACCTGCGACACGGCGGTCTATTCGCTGGCCACCCAGGTCCTGGCCCAGGTCAAGGCCGTCGGCGTGACCATCGTCTGGTCGGCCGTCGCCAGCGCCATCGTCTTCCTGATCATCAAATATGTCATCGGCCTGCGGGCCTCGGCGGACGCCGAGGAAGAAGGCCTGGACATCTCCGAGCACGGGGAACGCGCCTACCACAGCTAAGACCCCGCGCTCCGGCGCGGATCGAAAACGGGGCGCGGAGGCTTTGGCTTCCGCGCCCTTTTTTGTGGCCGCCCCTTTCGGGGCCGCTTGACCGGCGGCGGCCGGCGGTCGATCCTGGGCCGTCGAAAAAGACAGGGGCGGTTTCGGTAAGTCCGTCCCCTTCCCGCTCGGGAAGTCTGCTCCTAGGTCCCTTCGGGACCTCGAGAACCCGCGACGAGCAAACCGGCGCATCCCGCGCCGGCGGCTCGGCGGGGTATGTCTGATGACCAGATCGCGACCACGATCCGCCGGGCCTTCGAAATCGAAGGACGACCACCCCATGCGGCTCAATCACATCGACCTGCCGGTCCGCGACATCACCCAGACCCGCGCCTTCTTCGAAACTCATCTGGACTTCGTGCACGTCCAGACCCTCGGCCAGAACGGCCTGGCGATCCTCAAGGACGAGACCGGCCTGGTGCTGGTGCTCAGCCGCTGGCCCAAGGCGGCCGACGCGGCCTATCCCGGCGGCTTCCACATCGGCTTCCTGCTGGAGTCCGAGGCGGCGGTGCGGGCGCGATACGCGCGACTATTGGCGGCCGGCGTCGACCTGCCGGGATCGCCGGAACATCAGCGCGGCGGCTTCCAGTTCTATTTCGAGGCACCCGGCCCAGTCCTGGTCGAGATCGGCTGGCGGCCCTAGGCCCACGGCCCGCCCAGCCGGCAGCGGCGCACCCACCAGTCGGGACGCAGGGCGCCGATCCGCTCGGCCAGGCCCTCGGCCTCGATGTCGCCGGCGCAGAGGGAAAAGCAGGTCGCCCCCGAGCCCGACATCCGCGAGAACAGCGTCTCGGGCTCGCCCGACAGCAAGTCGAGCGCTTCGCCGATCGCCGGCTGCAGGGCCACGGCCGGAGCCTGCAGGTCGTTGCGGGTGGCGGTCAGCCAGGCGGCGACCTCCTCGGCGGTGTCCAGCGCCTCGGGCAGATAGGGCGACCGCGCCCCGCCCTCGGCCACGGCGGCGTCATAGGCGCGATAGACCGGCCCGGTGGGCGAGGCGACGCCGGGATTGACCAGCACGGCGTCGAGGACCGGCAAACGCGGCGGCGGCGACAGCCGCTCGCCCCGCCCCTGCGCCAGCACCGGCGCACCCCACAGGCAGGCGGCCCCGTCGGCCCCGAGTTCGGCGGCCACCGCCTCGAGGGCCGCGTCGTCGATCGGAAGGTTTAGCGCCTCGCGCAGCAGCCGCAGGGCCGCGCCGGCGTCGCTGGAGCCACCGCCCAGGCCGGCGGCGATCGGCAGGCTCTTGTCGAGGATCAGCCGCAGCGGCGGGACCGGACCGCCGGCCTTGGCCAGCAGCGCCCGCGCCGCCCGCACCGCCAGGTTGGAGTCATCGGCCGGCACGGCGGCGCCGAACGGGCCGGTGGCCTCGAAGCCAGGGGCGTCAGCCGCCTGGACCGACAGCGTGTCGCCGACATCGGCGAACACCATCAGGCTGGACAGCGGATGATAGCCGTCGGCCCCCGGGGCCCCGACGTGCAGGAACAGATTGACCTTGGCCGGGGCGAAGGCGGTGCGGCGCATGGAGACTTGGCCTTAGGGCGTCAGTTGCGGGCGATCGACGGGGCCATGGCTGGGCCCAGCTGACCCAGGCCGTCTTTCAGCTTGGCTTCGGCCTCGGCCTTTTGGCGGGCGTCCGGCTCCAGGCTCAGCACCCGGCGCCACTGGAACTGGGCCTCGGTGCGCCGGCCCATCCGCCAATAGGCGTCGCCGAGGTGGCCGTTGATGTCGGGGTCGCCCGGTTCGAGCTCGACCGCCCGTTCCAGGGTGGCGACGGCGGCCTTGTAGTCGCCGCGGCGATACTGCGCCCAGCCCAGGGAGTCGGTCATCGCCCCCGACTGCGGCCGGGCGTCGACCGCCTTCTGGACCATGGCCATGGCCTCATCCAACCGCTCGCCGCGGTCGATCCACGAATAGCCGAGGAAGTTCAGCAGTTCGGGCTCGTCGGGATTGAGCTTGAGGGCCGCCTGCAGGTCCGTCTGGGCGTCGTCCCAGCGGCCGGCCCGGTCCAGGGCGATGCCACGCATGTACAGCAGGCGCCAGTCGGGCTTGGCGGCCTCGGCGCCGATCACCCCGTCCAGCACCTTGGCCGACTCGGCGAAGCGGTCGTTGGCCCGCAGGATGTCGGCCAGGACGATCTGGGCCTCGCGCTCGTTCGGCGCGGCCTTGACCGCCTGCTCGGCCAGCTTCAAGGCCCCGGGCCCGTCGCCGGCCGCCTGGTAGGTCCAGGCCAGCTTGGCCTGGGCGGTGGAATATTCCGGGGCCGAGGCCGGGATCCTGTTCAGCGCCTCGCGGGCCCCGTCGACATCGCCGCCGGCCCCCAGCAGGTCGCCGACCAGCAGCCAGGCGTCGGCCCGCTGTGGATCCAGGGCCAGGGCCAGGCGCAGATAGGCCAGGCCGAACTGGGCCTGGCGCTCGCTGACGAAGGCGGCGGCGCAGGCCACCACCGCCTGGGACGCGGCCTGGCGAGCGGTGGGCATCGGCGGCGGCGCGCCCCGTTTTGCGGCGCGGGCGCGGGCCTCGACCAGGGCCGGGCCGCCGGGATGGCGGGTCAGGGCGACGTCGTACAGCGCCACCGCCTCGGGGCCGCGCTTGCGACGTTCGAGATAGGCTCCGTAGTCGAGCACGAACAGGTCGGCCGTGGCCTGGTTGCCGATCAGCGCCTTGTAGTCGGTCTCGGCCTCGTCATAGCGCTTGGCGCGTTCGTACAGCCGGGCCTGACCCAGTTGGCCGAAGAACTGCACCAGCCGGTCGCCCTGCAGCTCGGGCCGGACGATCGCCCCCTCGGCGTCGCCGGCCTGGGCGGCGGCCCACGGGGCCAGCAGCACCGCCACCGAGCGGTGCGGGAAGCCGATCTCGGGACCGCGCAGGATGGCCTGGGCCTCGCGGCCCTTGCCGGCGCTCATCAGGTCGACGGCCCGGGTCAGGGCTCCCAGCCGCTTGACCGCTTCGGCGGTGGTCTCGGCCTGCGGGGCGATGGCGGCGGCGCGGCGGACCTCGCCGGCCAGCAGGGCGGAGGTGAAGGTGCGTTCGGCGATGACGCCGGGATCCTCGTCCAGCTCCTCGGCGACGCTGAAATAGCCGGCGGCGTCGCGGCTGCGGCCGTCCTGCAGCGCGGCCTGGCCGGCCAGGAACTGGCCATAGGCCGAGCGCCCGCCGGTGATCGCCGCGGCCAGATCGTAGCCACCGCGCAGCGCCGGTTGGCCGGGCGGCGGCGTGGTCGTGGCGCAGGCGGCCAGGGCGGAGAGCGAGGCGGCGGCGAACAGGACTTTGAGACGCATCATCCGTTCACCCTCTTTGGTTTCCCGCTCCGCCGCAAGGCCGGTGCGACTACATGTTCGGGTAGGTGGGGCCCTCGCCGCCCTGCGGCGTGGTCCAGACGATGTTCTGCGACGGGTCCTTGATGTCGCAGGTTTTGCAGTGGACGCAGTTCTGGTGGTTGATCTGGAACCGCGGATTGGCCCCCTCGGCGTCGTACAGCACCTCGTAGACCCCGGCCGGGCAGTACAGTCGCGCCGGCTCGCCGTATTTCGGCAGGTTGACGGCGATCGGGATGGTCGGGTCCTTCAGCTTCAGGTGCGTGGGCTCGTCCTCGTCGTGATTGGTCCCCGAGATAAACACCGAGGACAGCTTGTCGAAGCTGATGACGCCGTCGGGCTTGGGATAGACGATCGGCTTGAAGTCCTGGGCCAGACCGGTGCATTCGGCGTCGGTCTTGCCGTGCTTCAGCGTGCCCAGGAACGAGAAGCCGCCGGTCAGGCTGTTCACCCACATGTCGAACATGCCCAGCGCGCCGCCCAGCATGGTGCCCATCTTCGACAGCAGCGGCTTGGCGTTGCGGACCACCTTCAGCTCCTTGGCCACCCACGAGGCCTCATAGGCGGTCTGGTACTCGACCAGCTGATCGCCCGAGCGGCCGGCGGCCAGGGCCTTGAAGGCCTGCTCGGCCGCCAGCATGCCGGTCTTCATGGCGTTGTGGCTGCCCTTGATGCGCGGCACGTTGACGAAGCCGGCCGAGCAGCCGATCAGCACGCCGCCCGGGAAGCTCAGCTTGGGCACCGACTGGTAGCCGCCCTCGGTGATGGCCCGCGCGCCGTAGGAGATGCGGCGGCCGCCCTCGAGATGCGGCTTGATCGAAGGGTGATGCTTGAAGCGCTGGAACTCGTCGAACGGTGACAGCCACGGGTTCTTGTAGCTGAGGTGGACGACGTAGCCGAGGGCCACGTAATTGTCGCCGAAGTGGTACATGAAGCTGCCGCCGCCGGTCTTGTCGTCCAGCGGCCAGCCGGTGGTGTGCTGGGCCAGGCCCGGCTGGTGCTTCTCGGGCGGCACCTGCCACAGCTCCTTCAAGCCGATGCCGTACTTCTGCGGCTCCTTGCCGGCGTCGAGATCGAACTTGGCGATCAGCTGCTTGGCCAGCGAGCCGCGCGCGCCCTCGGCGACGAACACGTACTTGCCGTGCAGCTCCATGCCGGGATTGTAGTCGGGCTTCTTGTGGCCGTCCTTGGCGATGCCGACCACCCCGACGACGACGCCCTTCACCGAGCCGTCCTCGCGCCAGACCAGGTCCGAGGCGGCGAAGCCCGGATAGATCTCGACGCCCAGCTCCTCGGCCTGGGTCGCCATCCAGCGGGTGACATTGCCCAGCGAGGCGATGTAGCAGCCGTGGTTGTGCATGAAGCCGGGCATGGCGAACATCGGCAGGGAAAGCTCGCCTTGCGGCCCCAGCACCAGGAAGCGGTCCTTGGTCACCGGGGTCTCCAGCGGCGCGCCCTTGGCCTTCCAGTCGGGGATCAGCTCGTTCAGCGCCTTGGGATCGATCACCGCGCCCGACAGGATGTGGGCCCCGATCTCCGAACCCTTCTCGACCAGGGCGACGCTGACCTCGCTCCCGGCCTCAGCGGCCAGTTGCTTGAGCCGGATGGCCGCCGCCAGCCCGGCGGGCCCGCCGCCGACGATGACGACGTCGTATTCCATCGACTCGCGTTCGAGATCTTCGCTCATGGCATCTCCCGCCCCGGGCGCCGGCGGCCCGCGTTCTTGCTGTTTGAGTCGGAGTTTATCGGGACGTGACGCATCGGCGGTCAAGGACAAACCGGCGGTTTTTGTTGCGCCGCAGCGTGGAGGCTTGGCGCGGATCGCGCTAAGAGGTGAAGCATGAACGCCGCCGTCGATCCCCGCGCCGCGGAAAGCCTCCTCGCCTTTTGGGCCGATGCGGGGGTCGAGGCCTGCTATGGCGACGAACCCGTCGACCGCCTGGCCGAGGGCGCGGCCCTGCTGCGAGCCCGCCAGCAGGCCCCGCCGCCGACCCCGATCGCCGCCCCTCGCCCGCCCGCCGGCG
>JAQGIN010000518.1 GCA_028291125.1 Caulobacter sp. | reverse complement strand
CGACGAGCAGGGCGACGCCCAGGAGCATCAGCCCCCGCGCCAGCCAGTTCGACATCCGCCGTTTCCACATCATCGATCCAGTCTAGAGCAAGGTTCGGCCGCCGCGAAAGCGGATAGATCCCTTGGGCGCGGGACCGCCTCGGTTCGCGGGGCCTTAGGGTTTGGCCCCGGTTCCGGCGGCTTCCGGCGAATAGAACCCGAGGCGCGAGCCTTAGGCGAGCCTCGAAGGACGCAGGGCGCTCTCCATCCGCCGATCCGGGATCAGCCAGATCAGGGCGGCGGCGAAATAGACCAGGTCGGCGGCCAGGGTGCTGACGAAGGCCAGGGCGACGCCGGCCAGGTAGAGGACCGGCGAGAGCTTGCCCTTCAGGTCGCGCCCCAGGGCCCGCCGCAGCGGCGAGTCGGGCCCCTGCTGGCGGATGATCGCCTTCTGCATCAGGTACCAGGCGATCGCCGGCCCCAGCAGGGCGACGCCGTAGAACGCGGTGGGGATCGGGGCGAAGCGGTTCTCGCCCATCCAGGCGGTGGCGAACGGCACCATCGACAGCCAGAACAGCAGGTGCAGATTGGCCCACAGGATCTTGCCGTCCACCGTCTTCACCAGCTGGAAGAAGTGATGGTGGTTGTTCCAATAGATGCCGATGTAGATGAAGCTGAGGACGTAGCTGGTGAACACCGGCCACAGGGCGATCAGGTCCGCGAGGCTGGCCCCGTGCGGGGCCTTCATCTCCAGCACCATGATGGTGATGATCACGGCGAGGACGCCGTCGGTGAACGCCGTCAGCCTGTCGCGGTCCATGGTGTCGCCCCCTCGTCTCGAAGCGGCGAGGATGGCGCAAGCCGCCCTATAGGTCGATCACTTCGCAGTTCAGCCGCTGGCGGATCTGGTCGGCGACGATGGCCCGGTGGCAGCATGTGGCGTCGTGCTCGTAGCAGAGCAGGGCGACCCGCCTTTGGCTGGCGACCTCGGTGGCCTGTTCCAGGGCGGCGACGGCCGCCGGCTCGGCCAGGTGGGCGTGGAAGATCCGGCTCATCTCGTCGACGCGCCCGGCCCGGGCGGCCTCGCGGCCGGCCTTCGGCGTGCCCAGCGGCCGCAGGTGCAGATAGTCGATCCCTTCGGCCCTTAGGCTGGACCCGAGCATCGTCTTGGAAAAGCCGGCCCGACGCGACGAGGCCACGGCCCGCACGTCGACCACCAGGTCGACCTTGGCGGCCTTCAGCCGGGCGAGGACGCCGTCCAGGGTGTCGGCCTCATAGCCGATGGTGGCGAGGGGCGGCGGCATGGAAGGGGGAGGGGCTCCGTGAGAAGCGATGTCGTCGGCCCGGACGCGGGTCGGGGGGGGCAAAGCGCGTCCGGGCCGAGCACCCGTCGCATTTTACGACGAGCGGACAGAGCAATAACTACTTGGCCGCGTGCGGGTTCCCGGCGAAATGTCGACTCCCCGACTTTTAATTTAGCAGCCAAATCACGGCGGCCAGGGTGGCCAGACCGACCAGGGCGAACAGTCTCCAGAACAGGCGCTCGCCGCGCAGCAACAGGCCCATCCAGCTCGGTTCTCTGTAGGTCCGTGGCATCATTCGTCCCTCGGCCGCCTCGCGCGGTCTCGGGAACAACGCACGCCGCCGGGCGCCGATCCGTCAGTGTTCGGTCGGGATCACCCGCCAGACGACGTCGCCGACGTCGTCGGCCACCAGCAGCGCCCCGGTCTTGTCGACGGCGACGCCGACCGGCCGGCCCAGGGCGTCGCCCTTGGCGTCGAGGAAGCCGGTCAGGAAGTCCTCGGCCGCGCCCGACGGCCGGCCGCCGGCGAACGGCACGAACACCACCTTGTAGCCGCTGCGCGGCTTGCGGTTCCACGAGCCGTGCTGGCCGATGAAGGCCCCGCCGACGTAGCGGCTTGGGAAGGCGGTTCCCTCGTAAAAGGTCAGGCCCAGCGAGGCGGTGTGCGAGCCCAGGGCATAGTCGGGCTTGATCGCCCTGGCCACCAGGTCGGGCCGCTGCGGCGACACCCGTGCGTCGACGGTCTGGCCGTAATAGCTGTAGGGCCAGCCATAGAAGCCGCCGTCCTTCACCGAGGTCATGTAGTCGGGCACCAGGTCGCTGCCGATCTCGTCGCGCTCGTTGACGGCAACCCATAATTCGCCGGTCTGCGGATTCCACGACGGGCCGTTCGGATTGCGCAGCCCGGAGGCGAACACGCGCGACTTGCCGGTGGCGCGATCGATCTCCAGAATGCCGGCACGGTCCTTCTCGGCCTCAATGCCGTTTTCCGCCACGTTGCTGTTGGAGCCGACGGTCGCATAGAGCTTGGTGCCGTCGCGGCTGGCCGTGAGGTCCTTGGTCCAGTGGTGGTTGATGGTGCCGCCGGGCAGGTCGGCGACCTTCACGGCCGGCACAGTGATTTTCGTGTCGCCGGTCTTGTAAGGGAATTTCACCACGGCGTCGGCATTGGCGACAAACAACTCGTTGCCGACCAGCACCATGCCGAACGGCGAATTCAGGCCTTCGAGAAACGCCGTCTTGGTTTCCGCCACGCCGTCGCCGTCGGCGTCGCGCAACAGCGAGAT
>JAQGIN010000482.1 GCA_028291125.1 Caulobacter sp. | reverse complement strand
GGGTGAGGACGACCGCCTATGGCGAGGACTGGGAGTCGCGGCCCGGCGACATCCAGCCGTTCCCGCGACAGGTGATGATCAGCCTGACCAACCAGGCGATGGGCGGCATTGGCGGCCAGGTCGAGGGGCTGGATCTAGACAAGTCGTGCCTGGCCATGGGCCAGAGCGCCGGCGGAATCCACGACGCGCCGCCGGCCGGCGACATCGTCCGGCGGCTGATGGCCGAGGCGGAGGACGCGATCGCCCGGGTGGCGGCGCTGCGGGGGTAGGGGGCGAGATCCTCGTCCTTCGACAAGCTCAGGATGAGGATCTCGAATGCCGGCGTTTCAGTCGCCCTCATCCTGAGCTTGTCGAAGGACGAGGGCGCCGCCGTGACCTTTGACGAGAAACCTAGGCCTCGACCTCGGGCAGCAGCCGGGCGAAATGGGTCTCGATGGCGGCGTAGCATTCGCAGGCCCGCCGCTCCATGCGCGGGCGGTCGAGGATCTCGACTCGGCCGCGGCTGTAGCGGATCAGGCCCTCGTCCTGCAGGGTCTTGGCGACGGCGGTCACCGTGGTGCGCTGCACGCCGAGCATCTCGGCCAGGGATTCCTGGGTCAGCGGGATGACGTGGTCGCCGGCCCGGTCGTGGGTCGACAGCAGCCAGCGGCAGCAGCGCTGCTCGATATTGTGCAGGGCGTTGCAGGCCACCGACTGCATCATCTGGGCCAGCAGCACGTCGGCGTAACGGGCGAACAGGTCGGCCAGGGCCGGGGCCACGAGCTTGAGCGCGTCGAGCCGGGCGGTCGGGACGCTGAAGGCGGCCCCGGGCAGGGTGACCACGGCGCGGCCGAAGGCGGGCTTGAAGCCGGAGCTGACGACGCCGCCCACCGCCCCCTCGCGGCCGATGGTGGCGACCTCGATCTCCTGGCCGTCGCGGGTCACCACCAACAGCGAGGTCATGGTGGCGTGGCAGGGGAAATAGGTGGTGTGGACGTCGTCGCCGGCGTCGAACAGCACCTGGCCCCGGGTCAGGGCGATCGGCGTCAGGTGCGGCCGCAGCGCCGCTAGGTCGGCCGCCCGCAAGGCGGCGAGCAGCCGGTTGGCGCTGGGCGCGGCGGGCGCCGCGGCCGGGTCGCTATCGCTCTGCTTGCTGACGGCCATGCGACGCCCTTCGTTCCGAGCGTCCATAGTGGGGCAGGGGGGCGCGCGACGCCAGGGGCGAGGGCGATCAGCTGAGCCGCTGGGGCCGCCGCAATTGTCCGTCTTCGTCCTGCATGTGCATCTGGACGGGAATGCCGACGCCGGTCGACTGCTCGGCCAGCCGGCGGGCGGCGCGCTCGGCGGCGCCGCGGGTGGCGTAGGGACCGACGCGGAGCGCGTCGCCAATCAGCGACCAGCCGTCGCTCGTCCGCACCACGCCATAATGCACTTCAGTCATGATCGACCTCCTTGCAATATCCGGAGGGTCGCGCCGAACGGTGTCTTTCGCAAGGCCGTATGATTACGGAGGGCGACACGGTGGCGTGACACCGCCGCGGCCGGCGGCGATACTGCCGGCATGCGCCGTATCGTCCTCGCCGCCTGTCTCGTCGCCCTCGCCGCGCCGGCCGCCGCCCAGCAGCGCCTACCGGAGGATCGCCGGCGGCTGCTCGACCTGGCCTATGTGCTCGGCGAGAGCCACGCCCTGCGGCAGGCCTGCGCCGGCCAGGGCGACGACTATTGGCGGGCCCGGATGACGCGCCTGGCCCAGGTCGAGCAGGGCGACCCGGATTTCGACGCCGGCCTGCGCGAACGCTTCAACAGCGGCTACGAGACCGGACGCGACGCGGCCGGCCCCTGCGGCCCCGCCAGCCGCAAGGCCGAGCGCGAGGCGGCCGGCCGCGGCCAGGCCCTGGCCCGCGGCCTCAGTCAGGCGGTCCGGCCCGGCTCGCCGCCCGCCGACCCGGCGACGCCGGATTCCGTGGCGGAGCTTGCCGCGCCCCGATAGACTGCGGGCTCCGGTTATGGAGGGCCCGCCCCCGTGTCCTATATCGTCCCGCTTGTGCTCTTGGTCCTGGCCGTGTTCGTGGCCGTCAACGTCATCAAGATCGTGCCCCAGGGGCGCGAGTTCACCGTCGAGCGGTTCGGCCGCTACACCCGCACCCTCAAGCCCGGCATCAGCATCCTCACCCCGTTCGTCGAGAGCATCGGCCGGCGGGTCAATATGATGGAGCAGGTGCTCGACGTGCCGCAGCAGGAGGTGATCACCAAGGACAACGTCTCGGTAAAGGTCGACGCCATCGTCTTCATCCAGGTGATGGACGCCGCCGCCGCCGCCTATCGCGTCGACAACCTGATGTACGCCATCACCCAGCTGTCCCAGACCAACCTGCGCACCGTGGTCGGCTCGATGGAGCTGGACGAGGTGCTGAGCCAGCGCGACCAGATCAACTCCCGCCTGCTCAACACCATCGACCACGCCACCAGCCCCTGGGGCGTCAAGGTCACCCGCATCGAGATCAAGGACCTCACCCCGCCGCCGGACATCACCAACGCCATGGCCCGGCAGATGAAGGCCGAGCGCGAGAAGCGGGCGGTGATCACCGAGGCCGAGGGCGAGAAGCAGTCGGCGATCGCCCGGGCCGAGGGCCAGAAGCAGGCGGCGATCCTGGAGTCCGAGGGCCGCAAGGAGGCCGCCTTCCGCGACGCCGAGGCGCGCGAGCGTTCGGCCGGGGCCGAGGCCAAGGCCACCGAGCTGGTCTCGGACGCCATCGCCGCCGGCGACGTCAACGCCATCAACTATTTCGTCGCCCAGAAATATGTCGAGGCGTTCGGCAAGCTGGCCGAGAGCCCGCAGGCCAAGACCATCATCGTCCCGGCCGAGATGAGCGCCCTTGTCGGCACCCTGGCCGGGGTCGGCCATCTGGTGAAGGGCGCCCAATCGGGCCAGGCGGCGCCGCGTCCGGCCCCGCCGGCGGCCCCGCCCCGCCGTCCGCCGGGGACCACCGTTCCCAAGTCGGAGGCCTGAGGTCATGAGCGGCCTGGCGCTGTTCTACGCCGACTACCCGTTCTGGGCCTGGCTGGCGGTGGCGGCGGTGCTGCTGGCCGTCGAGGTGGCCACCGGCTCGGGCTGGCTGTTGTGGCCGGCGGCCAGCGCCTTCGCGGTCGGGCTGCTGACCCTGGGCGTGCGGCTGGGCGCGCCGGTCGAGATCGCGGCCTTCGCGGTGCTGACCCTCGCCACCACCTATCTGGCCCGCCGCTTCCTGCGGCCGGTCCTGGCCGGGGCCGAGCCCGACCTCAACGACCCGTCCGCGCGGCTGCTGGGCCGGCGCGGCGAGGCGGTCGGCGGCTTCGACCACGGCCAGGGCCGGGTGTTCGTTGACGGCAAGGAATGGGCGGCCGTGGCCCAGGAGCCGGTCCCGGCGGCCGGGTCCGGGGTCGAGGTGGTGGCCGTCGACGGCGCCACGCTCACCGTGCGGGCGGTCTAGGGACCCCCTTGGGTCCCGGCTCTTCGCCGCGCTTCGGCCGGGATGACGGTGGAAGAGGGCGTTTTAAGGGGTGGCCAGCGGACTTTCAGCCCTTTTTCCGGGTCCGGACGGCTTGGCGCGTTACTGCCGCCGCCGAATCGGTGACCTGAACGGTCATCGAACTGTAGCAAAACAGATACTTTCCCATACGCCGCCTAAGAATCGGCAAGCAAACCGGGCGGAAAACCTTAACGAGTCCCTAAATTGTGCTTTCGGGGTCTTGAGTCGCGGGTGTGCTGTTTTGGCCACAGAAGCGGGGTCGTGGATCATCAGGGTTGCGGAAATCGGGTTCGCCACCCTGGACGGTCGGACGTCATGAAAGGGCGACTCCGGAGCGGGGCTCCGCCGCAGCGGTCAAACTAAGCATCTGAAATTAAACAACAAGCTTTGGCATGGAAACCGGGGCGCGGCCGGCCTTTCAGCCGCTTGGCCGACTCCGGAGCGACGGGCTTTCGGCCTCCGGCGCCAAAAAAATAGACCACCGCCGTATGATCGGTATTGCGCGCATATGCAGATTGCTGTACCCCCACAATCGAGCCGTGGCCTGTTTGGTGCTGTGGCGACGAATTCAATCGCTGGAGACGACATTCCTATGGCCTACACACAAGCTCAACTGACCACGATGTTCACCAACGCCCAAACCGGCGTTGCCCCGAACTCGGCTCAGTCCCTCACCCTGCAAGCCATCGCCACTCAGAACGCCACGGGCCAGCTGACCGACGCCCAGGCGCTGGCGCAAACCACCAACCTGGCCGCCAACGCGACCACCGACGTCAGCGTCGGCGCCTACGAGTTCTTCACGGGCGTGGCGCCGAGCGTCGCCGGTCTGACCTACCTGAACACCGCCTATACCGGCACGGGCGCTCAAGCCGGCCTGAACGGCGAAAATCGCTTCATCGCCCAATCGGTCTCCCTGGCCACCCAGAACGCCACCGCCAAGGCCGCCTTCGCCGCCTCGTACGGCGCCCTGAGCGTGGCTGACGCCACCGCCGCCGCCTATAACATCATCATCGGCAACCCGGCCGCCGTCGCCGCCGGCGTCAATGTCGCCGCCGCCGTCGCCTATCTGTCGAGCGCCGCCAGCGTCACCTACTACACCAACTTCATCAAGGCGAACACGGCCCTGACCGCCGCCGCCGACATCGATCTGGCCGTCAAGGCCGCGATCGTTGGCGAAATCATGTTCATCGCCGACGGCTATAACAACGGCGCCGGCCTGGGCGCCTACGCCACGGCCACCAACAACCTGGTCGCCGACCTGGCCGATAACGGTGCTCTGACCGCCGACAACGCGGCCGGCATCAACCTGTTCACGGCCTATCCGGCCGCCGTCGCGGGCGCCACCCTCGCGCTCACCGTCGGCGTCGACTCGCTGGTCGGCACTGCGGGTGACGACGTCTTCAACGGCACGGACGTGACGGGCACCGTCACCGTGACCACGCTCGACAGCATCAGCGGCGGGGCCGGCAACGATACGCTGAACCTGACCGACGCGACCGCTGCGGGCCTGGACACCACCAAGCTGACCGTAACGGGTGTTGAAACCCTGAACTTCAAGGCCAACACGGGTCTGAACGGCGCCGCCCTGGACGTGTCCGCCTGGACCGGCCTGACGGCCGCTAACGTGACCCTGGGCGCGCCCGCCGCCGCCCAGACCGTGACCGCCGCCGGCACCACCGCCGTCAACCTCACCACGACCGGCGCCCAAAACATTACGGTTCAAGGCGGCTCCGCCGTCACCGTGACGGAATCGGCGCAAGGCGCGGGCACCATCACGGTGGGCTCGGTGACCGCTCCGACCGGCGCTGTCGTCGTCTCAGCCACCGGCTTCACCAACGCCGCCAACGTCAGTGGTGGCACGATCGCCGTCACCGGCGGCACCACGGTTTCGGTCACTCAAGCGTCGGCCCTCACGGCCGCCCAAGCGACCGCCGCGGCTGCTTCGGGGGCCAACTTCACCCTGACCGAAGCGGCCGTCAACGTCACCGGCACCGCCACGACCACCTCGGTCTCGGTGGCTCAAGCCGCCGCCTCGACCTTGGCTAACGCCTCGACGGAATCGGCTGTTGTTACCTGGCAAACCTTCGCCGGCGCCGGCACCCAAACCATTGGCGGTTTGACGCTGACGGCGACCGGTGCGTTCACGGCGACTCAAGCCGCGACCGTCGCGGGCGGCGGCACCGTCGCCGGCCTGACCATCACCGCGACCCCGACCGCCTGGACTGTGGGCGCCGGCGCGGGCGCCACCAACGTGTTCACCAGCACGACCGCCAACGCCAACGTCACCAACCTGGCCGCGACGGGCACCTTCACGGGCGCCGCCACCGCCCCGACCTCGGTGACCACCGATGGCGTCACCGGCGCGGTTGGCGTTGTCGACGGCGCGGTGACCATCACCGACGTCAACTCCGCTTCGGGCACCAAGGCCGGCATCATCACCTCGGTGTCGCTGACCAACTACGGCAACTCGACGATCGCCGACAACTCGCTGTCGACCCTGACCGTCGCCGGTAACGGCGGCACGTTGGGCATCACCGCCAACGCCGCCGCGGTTGCGGGCAGCGTTTCGGCGACGACTCTGAACCTGACGGCCGCCACGGCCAAGGTCGGCGTCATCACCGACGTCAGCGGCACCTACACGACCCTGAACGCCACCGTCACCGGCGACTCGACGATCGCCGGCGTCGCCGCCGCCGCCGTCACCGCCCTGAACGTGTCGGGCACCAAGACCCTGACCCTGACCTCCGCGACGGGCCTCGCCGCCCTGAAGACGGTCGTGGTCACCGGTTCGGCCGGCCTGTCGGCCGACGTCTCGGCCATTGCCTCGGTCAAGACGGTCGACACCACCGCCTCGACCGGCACCTCGACGGTCACGCTCAGCAACACCGCCGCCTATACCGGCGGCGCGGGCGTGGACAACGTCACGATCGGCGCCACCACCAAGGTCATCAGCCTGGGTGACGGCAACGACTCGCTGACGGTCACGGGCGCCCTGGGCGTCGGTGGTTCCGTCACCGGCGGCAACGGCACCGATACGCTGATCGCCAACTCGGCCAGCTTCTCGGCCATCGCCGGCGTCACCGGCTTCGAGGTCCTCGGCCTCGGCGCTGCCGCCAACGGCACCTTCGACTCCACCGGCTTCACCGGCCTGGCCGTCACCGGCACCATCACCGGCGCTTCGACGTTCAGCAACGTCGCCGCTAACTCGACCTTGACCTACACCGGTGGGCCGGGCTTCGGCGTCACCGCTGCTCTGGCTGACACCAGCGGCACCGCCGATGTGTTCAATGTCGTGCTGTCCTCCAAGGCGGCCCTGACGGGTAACACCCTGACCGTGGCCGGCGTCGAGACGGTGAACATCACCGCCGCCGACCTCGACACCACCGCCCACACCGACACCCTGACGCTCGCGGCCACCAGCGCCAAGACCATCACGGTGACCGGCGCGGCTGGCCTGAACCTGGCCAACGGCGGCAACATCGCGGTCTCGACCTTCGACGCTCACACGTCGACGGGCGCGATCACCTACGCGTCGGCCTCGACCCTGGTCGGCGTCACCAGCGGCAATGTCACCATCGTCGGCAGCGCAACCGCCATCAACAGCTTGACTGGCAACGCCTTGAACGACACCATCACCGGTGGCGCCAAGGCTGATGCCATCGTCGGCGGCGGCGGCCTCGATATCCTCACGGGTAACGGCGGCAACGACACCTTCACCCTGGTGGCTAACTCCAACGGCAACATCTACGCCACCATCACCGACGCCAATAAGGGCGACATCCTGAACTTCACGGATCTCGGCACCGAAACCTTCACCAGCACCGCGAAGATCACCCTGGCCGGCACCGCGGTGTTCCAGGACTATCTGAACGAAGCGGCCAAGGGCACCACTGGCGCCACTAACGGTAACTTCGCTTGGTTCCAATGGAACGGCGACACCTTCGTGGTTGAAGATCGTGATAACGGCACGAGCTTCCTCAATGGCACCGACGTCGTCGTGAAGCTCACGGGCCTCATCGACCTGTCGACGGCTACGGTCGGCGATCACACCCTGACCCTGGGCTAAAACCTACCGGTTCTCCGGTCGCGGCTCATCGCGACCGGAACGCCACCCCCTAAGGAAACCGCCTCGGAGCTTGCTCCGGGGCGGTTTTTCTTTGGGGGTTTCCTCGCACGGGGACGGGGACGGATGGAGGGGGACAGGCACTCATGGCGAGGCCTTGGCCCTTATTGCACAAGCCGTTGGGTGAGTGCCTGTCCCCGCCGCGTCCACGGCGTTCGACGGGGATAACCCCGATCCCCTCCGCCTCCGCGCCAACACCCCCACAATCGTCCTCACCTCGTCGCGGCGGGAAGGGCGCATGGCCAGCGACCGATGCGGCGGCGGGGGGCGATCGAGCGGGGACGTAGGGCCGAGGGGGATACTCGGCCGGTCCGGGGCTCCTGGCGTTGGCAGGACCCGCCCGCGGTCGGCGTGCCCGGGGA
>JAQGIN010000460.1 GCA_028291125.1 Caulobacter sp. | reverse complement strand
CGGATGAAGTCGGGACTGGTCCCGGCCATGCCCAGCACGCCATAGCCGCCGGCGTTCGACACCGCCGCCGCCAGCGGCGCGTAGGACACCCCGCCCATGCCGGCCAGCAGGATCGGGTGCTCGATGGCGAGCAGATCGCAAAGCGGCGTGCGCAGGGTCATGGACGTCCTCCCGTTTTGGCCAGCATGGGCTGGACGGCGGCCGGCGCAAGCCTGCCGCGAGGTCAGGCGGCGGCTGGCTTGCGCGCCCACGGTCTGCGAGGCTGGAGTCTAGATTCTCGCGAGGCTCGCCATGTCCCCCACCCTTCGCCGCCTTCTGGTCCCGAGCCTCGCCCTGGCGGTTCTGGCCGGTCCGGCCGCGGCCGCGCCGCCGTCGGCGCGGGAGGTGGTCGACCGGCTCGACATGACCTCCTTCCGCAACTCGATCGGGCCCCGCCGTTCGCCGACGCTCAAGACCCTGGCCGACTATGGCTTCACCCAGCGGGAGGAGACGTCGTTCAGCGTCACCGTTCTGCAGGCGGACGGCGGCTGGATGTACGATGTCGGCGTCCTGTCGACCGAAGGCGACCGGACGGTGATCTGCGTCACCGATCGCGCCCTGAACGGCGGCAGCTACTACTCCGTGGTCCCGGTCGAGGTGACGCCCGGCCCGGACGGCCTGCTGCGCGCCACGGGGCGGGCCCTCACCGATCCGCGTTGCGAGCGTCCCGGACCGCCGCGCTAGACGTCCCGCCTCGGCGAGGCCGGCGGCGACCAGCCTCCACATCCGACTCATGGCCGCCATTTTCAGCCGCCAAGACCCCGCCTTGAAGGCCTTGGCGGCGAGCTTGCTCTGGCGTCCGCCCCCTCTTCAGCCGTCATTCTCGCCCTTGTGGCGAAAACCCCGGGCTCAGCGTCCACGTGAGACGCCGCGACGGCGGCGCGCGCCGCCGTCCTCCACCGCCCCTGCGGCGGAGAGAGGGGTTCCAGGCACAAGGCCTGGAATGACGGAAGGCTTGGGGTGTGGAAAGAAGGCCCAGCGGTCAGACGCCAGAGCTCCAATTCCCCCAAGGGTTTCAGGCGCGCCAGCCGATGAGATTGGGGGTTTTTGAACGTGCCCAACGCACCGGCGAAAAGTTCCATCGTAGACTGTCTTTCGCCAGCCTCAGCAGTTGCATCGCGCAGTGGGCCTCGATCTACGTGAAACGCATCTCGTGCCAGCCGAACTCCCACAAGATCATTTGAAAATCCGGCCGCTTCGCGAATCCCTATTTCAACGGCTTTCATTGTTTGGAAAACGGCAGTGTCGAAATCACCTCGCATAAAATTTACCCAAACCTGATCGGGCAAATCAGAGTGCAGTAGATCTTTTGGTAGGAGCCTAGCGATTCGCATCGTGTTGAAGGCGACAATAGAGTCCAACCGCTGCGCACGCCGGCTGAGTACGCGCCATCCGTTACTCCCATTTGTCCCTTCAGCGGGGATAAGGAGAACTTGGCTTTCAAGCCACATCCATGCCTCGGAGATCGCAAGAGATGTCTCTTGCTGCCACTCATCCGGGTAGCCAGCGGTAAGTGATGCAAGGCTGTTGCCACGGCTGTACATGCCGTTCGTACCCGGATCCGCCTTGATCACGAGTAGGAGCTGACCGGCGATTTCTTCCGGCTCCAAACTGAACAGCAGTTCTGGATCCGGAAAGGCGTGTCGAAGAGATCTCATTCGATAAGTCTAGCACGCACGTAGATGCGTGCGCGCCCTCACCCCGCCCCGAACCGCTCCACCGCCTGGCTGATCACCACCCGCGTCACGTCCCACTCGACCATCGCCAGCGCCTCCGCCAGCCCGACGAACCGCGCCTCGGCCGCGTCGTCCCCCGCCACCGGCTCGCCCGACACCCACCGCGCCGCGTAGTCGACCATCACATAATGCCGCGTCGTCTCGCCGCTCTCCGGCGACACGAACAGGCCGTCGACGACGTCGACCAGGCCCAGCAGCTTCGCCACCACCCCGGTTTCCTCGGCCAGTTCGCGCAGGGCGGCGGCGGCGGTGGTCTCGCCCCATTCGACCCGGCCGCCGGGCAGGCTCCACTGGCCCTGTCTCGGCGGGTTGCCGCGCTTGATCAGCAGCACCTGGTCGCCGCGCAGGCAGATCACCCCCGCGGTGGGGACGGGGACGGTCACGCCAGGCCGGCCTGGACGTCGAAGCTGGACTTGATCCCGACATTGGCCAGCTCGGTGGTCAGCCAGGCTTCCGCCGCCGCCCGGCCGCGGGCCTTGAGATCGGTGAGGAAGCTCCATTCGGTGTCGAACTTGCTGGAGATCGACAGGTCGGCCAACGGGGTGTCGGCGGTGATGGCGTGGACCAGCATGCGGCGATAGCGGCCGCGGGCGGCGTCCTTCAGCAGGCCCTCGTCGAGCAGCTTCTGGACGAAGCCGATGGCCCGCAGCTCCGAGGCCAGGGAGGCGTTGAAGGTGATCTCGTTCAGCCGGTCCATGATCTCGCCCGGCGTCTTCGGGGTTTCCTCGCGCACGAACGGATTGATGCTGATCAGCAGGATGTCGTCGGGGGTGTCGTCGTAGAACAGCGGCCACAGGGCCGGATTGGCCAGGAAGCCGCCGTCCCAATAGGGCTCGCCGTCGATCTCGACGGCCTGGAACACCTGCGGCAGGCAGGCCGAGGCCATGATGTGGCGGGCGGTCAGTTCGCGGTCGCGGAACACCTTGGCCTTGCTCTGGCGCACCGCCGTGGCCGAGACATAGAGTTTGATCGGCGAGCGCTCGCGGATGGCCGAAAAATCGATCTCCTTCTCCAGCGTGTCGTGCAGGGGATTGAGATTGAACGGGTTGAACTCGTAGGGGCTCATGCTGCCGGCCAGGGTCTCGGCCATCCGCCAGCCGGGGGTGGCCTTCAGCCAATCCAGCCCGCTGGCGGCGCCGAAGGCGCTGGTCCAGATACTGGTGTCGCCGAACACGTTGCGGCCGCCGGCCCGGTTGACGTTCTTCCAGAACGATTCCAGCCGCGCCTTGCCGCCCTCGCGGCCGTTGTCGATCAGGCCCTGGGCCAGGCAGACGGCGTTCATCGCCCCGGCCGAGGCGGCGGTCACCGCCTGGATCTCCAGCCCCTCCTCCTCGAGCAGGCGGTCGATGATCCCCCACTCGAAGGCCCCGTGCGAGCCGCCGCCCTGCAGGGCCAGGGCGATCGGCTTGGCGCCGGAGGCCGGCTTCTTCTTGAACGGGCCGATGGGCATGGCCCGAATCCTTACTCGGCGGTCCAGCCGCCGTCCACGGACAGGCTGGCCCCGTTCACCGAGGCGCCGGCCTCGGACACCAGGTACAGCAGCAGCCCGGCCAGCTGCTCGAAGGTGACGAATTGCTTAGTCGGCTGGGCGGCGAGGATGACGGTCTTCATCACCTCGTCCTCGGTCAGGCCGCGGGCCTTGGCCTGGTCGGCGATCTGGGCCTCGACCAGCGGGGTCTTCACATAGCCGGGGCAGATGGCGTTGGCGGTGATGCCGGCCTGGGCGACCTCCAGCGCGATGGTCTTGGTCAGGCCGATGACCCCGTGCTTGGAGGCGACATAGGCGCTCTTGAACGGCGAGGCGACCAGGCCGTGGGCCGAGGCGATGTTGACGATGCGGCCATGGCCCTGGGCCTTCATGATCGGGATCGCCGCCTTGGCGGCGTGGAAGGCCGAGGTCAGGTTGATGGCGATGATCTGGTCCCACTTGTCGGTGGGGAACTCGTCGACCGGGGCCACGTGCTGCACGCCGGCGTTGTTGACCAGGATGTCCAGCCGGCCGAACTCGGCCTTGGCCGAGGTGACCATGTCGGCGATCTCTCCCGGCTTGGTCATGTCGGCGCCGTGGTACAGCACCTCGACGCCATGGGCCTTGGCCATGTCGCCGCGGGTCTTCTCGATGGCGGTCATCTCGCCCAGACCATTGAGGACGATGTTGACGCCCTGGGCCGCCAAGGCGTTGGCCAGGGCGTGGCCGATGCCGCTGGTCGAGCCGGTGACGATGGCGACCTGTCCCCGCAATCCGAAATCGACGGCCATGCACGCGCTCCATTTGCTGCAATGCAGCATACGCTTCGCCCATGCGGCGGGCGAGCCCTTTATAATTCATCACTAGATGAATTTAGGGGTGGGGGCGAGTGAAAACCCAGTCCGCCTCGGTGGAAAGCTTCGGCTGGAAACGATAGCCGTCGCGGTCGAAGGCCTTGAGGTCCCCCGCCCGCTCGACCCGGCCGTCAATGGCGAAGCGAACCATGCGGCCGCGGGCCTTCTTGGCGTAGAAGCCCAGCACCTTCAGCGTGCCGGCGGCCTCTTCCTTGAAGTGGCAGGTGACGCAGGGCAGCTTCAGGGCCTTGGCGTCGACGCCGCCGAAATATTCCTGGCTGGCCAGATTGACCAGGGTCGGGTCGGCCTGGCCCTCGGCGGCTTCGTTGAGGGTCTTGGCGATGGTCTCGCCCCAGAAGTCGTACAGATTGGCCCCGCGCTTGGTCTTCAGCCGCACGCCCATCTCCAGGCGATAGGGCTGCAGGGCGTCGAGCGGCCGCAGCACCCCGTATAGGCCCGACAGGATGCGCAGATGGTCCTGGGCCCAGACCAGGGCGTCGCGGTCCAGTTCGCGGGCGCCGAGCCCGGCATAGACGTCGCCGTTGAAGGCGATCACCGCCTGCAGGCCGTCCTCCAGCTCCGGATCAAAGGCCTGGAAGCGGGCGTGGTTCAGCGTCGCCAGCTTCTCGGAGATGTGCATCAGCCGCCGCAGGTCGGCGGCCGACAGCTTGCGGGCCACCTTGTACAGCTCGGCGACGCGGTCCTTGAGCACCGGCGTCGTCAGCGGCAGGACCTGAGCCGGCGGGGCGTAGTCCAGCGACTTGGCGGGGGAGATGACCATCAGCATGGGGCGGAGATAGAGGCTTGGACCGGCCAGGGCTAGAGGCGGAAAGTCTTCACCGGGGTCACGTTTTGGAACCTGGGCCATGGCGCACACGTTTCACCGGCTCAGGAAGGATATGGTCCTTCCAAGGAACCCCCTCAGATGCGCAAGACCCTGCTCGCCGCCGGCCTCGCCGCGGCCGCCCTGATTCCGTCGTTCGCCGCCGCCCAGACCTGCGAACAGAATTCCAGCCGCTTCGCCAGCACCGCCGCCGGCGCCGGCCTCGGCGCCCTTCTGGGCGGCGCGGTGGCCGGGAAGGACAATCGCGGCACGGGGGCCGTTATCGGCGCCCTCGGCGGCGCCCTGGTCGGCAACCAGGTGGGCAAGCCGAAGAACGACTGTGCCCGCGCCTACGGCTATTACGACGCCAACGGCCAGTGGCACGCCAACGCCATCGATCGCGCCAACGCCGCCGGCTATTACGACCGCGACGGCAAGTGGGTCGAAGGCGCCCCGAACGGCTATTACGACAGCCAGGGCCGTTGGGTGAGCGCCAGCGCCAATACCGAGGCCAGCGGCTACTACACCAACGGCCGCTGGGTGCCGGCCTCGGCCAGCGGCTATTATGACGGCAACAACCAGTGGGTCGCCGGCGCGGCCAGCGGCTACTATGACACCCAGGGGCGCTGGATCGCCGGCCCGGCCACCGGCCGCTACGATTCCAACGGACGCTGGCAATCCGGCCAGGCTAGCGGCCACCGCGACGCCAACGGCGTCTGGATCGCCGACGCCCAGCCCGGCTATTACGACTCCAACCGCCGTTGGCGGCCCGGCCCGGCCATGGGCTATTACGACACTCAAGGCCGCTGGGTCGCCACCAGCGGCGGGCAAAATCCTCGCGGCGGCCAGGGCTATGACCGTCGGGTCAATTGGGACGGCGCGCCGTCCGACCTGCGCGGCCGCCGGGATTGGCTGGCGCAACGCGTGCGGCGGGGGATGAACGACGGCGCCCTGCGCCAGGACGACGGGGCTCGCGCCCTGCGGTCGCTGGACGCCATTCGCCGGGAAGAGGCCAACCTGCGTCACAATCGCGGCCGCCTGGGCCGCAATGACAGCCTGCGGATCCAGGCCAAGCTGGACGACGTCAACGCCGGCCTGCGCTGGTCGGGTCGCAACACCTCGCAGTACTAGGGCGTAGTCCGC
>JAQGIN010000453.1 GCA_028291125.1 Caulobacter sp. | reverse complement strand
CGGGGCGGCGTTCAGCGACTGGGCGTAGAACGGCAGCAGCGGAATGACGATGCCGAAGCCGACCAGATTGATGAACACCACCAGCAGCAGGACATACAGCGCGCGATGGCTGTGCGGCGGCTCGGGGAGGGGGTCTGGCAAGCTGGACATCACGGCGGCGGTTTAGCGGGGTTCGGAGGCAAGGGCCACCGCCGTGCGTCCTTCCGCTCCTTCCAAAACCCCCAACGCTCGTCATCCTAGGCCTCGTGCCTAGGACCCCTGGTTCAGCTTCCACGTGAGACGCCGCGACGACGGCGCGCGCCGTCGTCCCCCACCGCACCTGCGGCGGAGAGAGGGGTTCCAGGCACAAGGCCTGGAATGACGGGCATGGGAGGGCGGTGGATTCAGGTTTCCGCCCCCTCAATCCGGCGGGTTGTTCTTCTCCAGGAACGCCGCCACCGCCGTCAGCATCTGCAGCCGGGTGGCGCCGCGCGACAGCCAGTGATCCTCGCCGTTCAGGGTGACGAACTCCACCGGCTTGCCGGCCTTCTTCAAGGCGGCGGCCATGATCTGGCTCTGCTCGTAGGGCACCACGGTGTCGTCCTTGCCGTGGATCAGCAGCACCGGGATCTCGACCCTGTCGGCCAGCCTGGCCGGCGAAATCGCCGCCAGGTCGGGGTCGCGGACGCCGTCGACGCCCATGAACCGGCTCCAGTAGCGCAGGCGGGCGCTGTCGGCGGCGTCGGCGAAGCCGCCCTGGCCCCAGATCAGGAACGCCTTCAGGTCGGCGGGGCCGGCCACGGCGGCGGCGCAGCGATAGACGCCGGCGTCGAGGGTGGCTCCGGCCAGGGCGGCGTAGCCGCCATAGCTGGCCCCGACGATACAGACCCGCCTGGGATCGATCAGGCCCTGGGCGGCCAGGTCGCGCACCCCGTCCGACAGGTCGGTCTGCATCCTGCGCCCCCACTCGCCGAAGCCCGCCGACAGGAAGCCCCAGCCGAAGCCGTCGGAGCCGCGGAAATTGGGTTGCAGCACGGCGTAGCCGCGCGAGGCCAGGGCCTGGGCCCACCAGTCGAAGCCTGGCCGGTCGCGCGCCGCCGGGCCCCCGTGGGCCAGCACCACCAGCGGCAGGCCCTTGGCGGCCTTGCCCCGGGGCAGGGTCAGATAGCCGGTGATCGGCAGGCCGTCCCGGGCCTTGTAGGTGACGGACCGCACCTCCGAGACGCCGGTCTCGTCGAGGCCGACATAGAGCGGGCCCAGCCAGGTGGCGCGCTTGGCGTCCAGGTCGATCATCGCATAGGCCGGCCCCTGGGTGGGGGAGTCGGCCTCGACCACCACCTTGCGACGGTCGGCGCTCCACGAGGCCAGCCGCAGCCGGTCGTCCTTGAAGGCCTTGGTCACCGACCGCCAGGCGGCCTGATCGCGGGGCGCGAAGAAGGTGTAGTTGAGGTCGTCGCCGACCAGATTGACCCCGCCGATCAGGACGCCGGTGAGCGGATCGGTGATCAGGCTCTCGAAGGCCGGGTCGGCGACGTCGTGGCGGGTCCCGTCGGCGCGATATTCGCGCAGCACCCGCTTGTCGCCGACATCGGGGCGAACGGCCAGGACCGAGGCGCCGTCGCGGCCGAGACCGGCGACGCCCGTGGAGCCGCTGAGCGACACCGCGCTGTCGACCAGCTTCCAGTCGCCGCCGTCATGGATCCGCAGCGACCATTGGCCGGTCTTCTGATCGTATTGCGACTGGGCCAGGGGGTCGCCATCGGCGGAGACGGCCCAGTCGTCGGTGGCCGATGTCATCGGCGCGGTCATCTTGGTGTCGCCGCTGTCGAGGTCGATGGCGAACAGGGCCACGCGCGACACCCGGTCCGGAAAATACAGGCCCTGCACGAAGGCGGTCGGCGCGCCCTTGACCATGCGCACTGTCGGCGCGCCGAGGATGACGTTCATCTTCCGGGTCTGCTTGTTGACCCGGTCGGTGCCGACGCGGTCGAGGTTCTCGGCCAGCAGGCGGGTCTGCCGCTTCTTGGCGAGGTTGAAATCGACGGCGGTGAAATATTCGCGCTTGGACCCGGAAATCCCCACCGCCGCGGCGGTGGTGGAGACGGTGACCAGCACGTGGTTGCTTCCCGCCCACTGCACTCGCCGCAGCTTGGCGTCGCCGATCTTCATCACCCCCACCACCGTGTCGTCGGCGGTCTTGCGGATCACCACCTCGCGCGCCTCGCCATTGGTGGTCGACAGGGCCAGCATCGACCCGTCGGGCGAGATGTCGACATCGTCGATGGCCGGCAGGCGGCCATAGGTCTGGAGGGCGGCCGGCCAGGCCGGCGCGGCGAAGGCGAGCAGGACGGCGGCGACACTGGCCGCCAAGGACACGATCTTCAACTCGGACTCCCGATGACACGCCAAGCGATCTAACGGGATATGCAATCGCAAGTCGAGCTTCACCTTGGATCCGGCCAAACGAAAAACGCCCCGGCGCGAGGCCGGGGCGTTTGATCGTATCGGCGATGTCGGGTCCGCTTAGCGCGGGGCCAGGATCATGATCATCTGGCGGCCTTCCATGCGCGGCTCGTACTCGACCTTGGCGATCTCGTCGAAGTCGGCCTTGACCTTGAGCAGCAGCTTCATCC
>JAQGIN010000426.1 GCA_028291125.1 Caulobacter sp. | reverse complement strand
GCCTATCGGTGGCCTTGTTGACCGAGACGTCGGTGGCCTGGGCCGACAGCGCCACCGCCGTCATCAGGGTGTAGGGGCTGTTGTAGCGCAGCTCGGTCTTCGGATGGGGTTCGAGGCGCTCGAAGCGCTCGAACAGGGTCTCGATGCGCGTGCGTTCGGCGGGCGACAGGCGTTTGGGGGCGGGCTTGGCCATCGGCGGCGATCCTGGCGTGATGCGCGGCCCGCGCCAAGGCGTCGTCGCAAGAACCGGGCGGACACCGCGCGGCGCGGCGGCTAATCTGCGGCCATGGCTCTCGATATCGCCCCTTCCGACCGTTTCGCCCGCCTGACCGAGCAGTCGGCGGACTATGACCGCATGGCCAAGGCCCTCGACTGGCTGGCCGAGCGCTGGCTGGAGCGGCCCAGCCTCGACGAGGCCGCCGAGGCCGTCGGCCTGTCGCCGTTCCACTTCCAGCGGGTGTTCACCCGCTGGGCCGGGGTCAGTCCCAAGACCTTCGTCGCCGCCATCGCCCACGCCGAGGCCCGCAAGGTGCTGGACGCGGGGGCCAATGTGCTCGACGCCGCCTATGAGGTCGGGCTGTCGGGGCCGTCGCGGCTGCACGACCTGTTCGTCGCCCACGAGGCGGTGACCCCGGGCGAGGCCCGCCGCCGCGGCGAGGGCCTGGTGCTGACCTGGGGCTGGTCGCCGACTCCATTCGGCAAGGGCCTGTTCGTCATGGCCCCGCGTGGCCTGGCCGGCCTGGCCTTTTCCGACGGCGACGACGCGGCCGCCTTCGACGACATGCACCGCCGCTTTCCCGCCGCCACCTGGGTCCGCGACGACGCGGCGGCCGGCCGCACGGCCCTGCACGCCTTCGCCGGCGGCGACAGCCCGCTGCCGGTGGTGCTGATCGGCCCGCCGTTCCACGTCCAGGTTTGGAAGGCGCTGCTGCGCATCCCGGCCGGGGCGACCACCAGCTACGGCCAGCTGGCCAGCTGGGCCGGCAAGCCTGGAGCGTTCCGGGCCACCGGGGCGGCGGTGGGCGCCAATCCGATCTCGCTGCTGATCCCCTGCCACCGCGCCATCGCCCGCGACGGCCGGCTGACCGGCTATCACTGGGGCCTGGCCCGCAAGGCGGCGATGCTGGGGCTGGAGGCGGTGGAGTCCCAGCGCGAGGCGGCGGCCTAGAGTCCTACAGGATGAACCGGCTCAGATCGGCGTCCGCCGCCAGGTGGCTGATGCGGTCGCGGACATAGGTCTCGTCGATGGTCACCGTCTCGCCCGAGCGGTCGGCGGCCGAGAAGCTGATCTCCTCGACCACCTTTTCGAGGATGGTCTGCAGCCGGCGGGCTCCAATGTTCTCCACCGAGCTGTTCACTGCCACCGCGGCGTCGGCCACGGCGTCGATGGCGGCGTCGGTGAATACCAGGGTGACGCCCTCGGTCAGCAGCAGCGCCTGGTGTTGACGGATCAGATTGGCTTCCGGTTCGGTGAGGATGCGGCGCAGATCATCGCGGCTCAGCCCCTTCAGCTCGACGCGGATCGGCAGCCGGCCCTGGAGTTCGGGCAGCAGGTCCGACGGCTTGGCGACGTGGAAGGCGCCCGAGGCGATGAATAGGATGTGGTCGGTCTTCACCGGCCCGTACTTGGTCGACACCGTGGTGCCCTCGATCAGCGGCAGCAAGTCGCGCTGCACGCCCTCGCGCGACACGTCGGCCCCGCCGCGCCCGCTGGACGAGGCCACCTTGTCGATCTCGTCGAGGAAGACGATGCCCTGGTTCTCGGCCAGTTCCAGGGCCTCCTGGGTCAGGGCCTCCTGGTCGAGCAGCTTGTCGCTCTCTTCGGCGATCAGCGGGGCGTGGGCTCCCGCCACCGTGGTCTTGTGAGTCTTGGTGCGGCCGCCGCCGAGATTCTTCATCATTTCCGACAGGTTCAGCACCGAGGCGCCGGGCTGGCCGGGGATCTCGAACATGCCGCCACCGCCGCCGCTGTCGGTCAGCTGCAGCTCGACTTCCTTGTCGTTCAGTTCGCCGGCCCGCAGCTTCTTGCGGAAGGCCTCGCGGGCGGCGGTGGCGCCGGGGCCGGTCAGGGCGTCGAGGATGCGCTCCTCGGCCGCCGCTTCGGCCCTCGCCCGCACGCCGGCCCGGCGCTTGTCGCGGACCATGGCCAGGGCGCTTTCCACCAGGTCGCGGATGATCTGGTCGACGTCGCGGCCGACATAGCCGACCTCGGTGAACTTGGTGGCCTCGACCTTGAGGAACGGGGCGTGGGCCAGCTTGGCCAGCCGCCGGGCGATCTCGGTCTTGCCGACCCCGGTCGGGCCGATCAGCAGGATGTTCTTGGGCGTCACCTCGTCGCGCAGCTCGGCGGGCACGCGCCGGCGCCGCCAGCGGTTGCGCAGGGCCACGGCCACCGCCTTCTTGGCGTCGGTATGGCCGACGATGTAGCGGTCGAGTTCGGAGACGATTTCGCGGGGAGAAAACTCGGTCATGCCGTCCAGATAGGATGTCCTAGCCGACGGCGGGAGACGTCGCCGCCGCCGGAGCCGGGATAATTTCCGCGAACACCAGCCTCCAGCCGCCCGTCCGGTGCTGCCAGACATGGACATAGTGGCCGCGCCGGGCTTGGTCGCCGCGGGTCCAGCGGGCCGAACCATAGGTCCAGACCAGATCGGCCGAGGCCGCCGCCTCACCGCCGAGCTGGGCCATGTCGAAGGTCGCCGGCCAGGCGGCCAGGGCGGTCTCGAAGGCGGCGCGGTCCTTGGCGGGCGGCAGGGGCGCGACGTACAGCCGGCCGTCCTGCGCCAAGTCGGCCAGGAAGGCGGCCTTCTGATCGGTCTTGGCCCAGGCCGCCAGGTTGGCCTCGCGCGCCGTGACTTCGGCCAGGGCGGCGGCTGGGCTGGCCGCGGCGCCCGTGGCCAGGGGGAGGGAGACCGGTTCGGAGCCCTGGACGGGCTCGTCCTTGCCGTCGGCCCCGGCCCCGCCGTCGAAGATCCACTTCCAGCCGCCATCGGGCTGCTTCTTCCAGACGGTGAAATAGTGGCCGCCCGGCTTGCCGTCGACGGTGTAGGGCCCGCTGGTGAAGCCCAGGTCGCCGCCGCGCGAGATCCCGGCCCACACCGGCCACCACACTAGCGGCGGGCCCTTGGGCCCGTCGGGCTGGGCCGACAGCGCCTGGTGGGCGTTGACTGGATCCGGCTGGATGACGATGGCGTTGGCGGCCGAATGCTTGAGGAACGCGGCCTTGGCCCCCAGGGCCAGGCCGTCGGCGGCGAAGGCCCGCTCGGCCGCCACCACCGGCGCGGTGGCGGCCGGCGCGGCCAGGGCCGGCGCGCCGAGGACGGTCGCCAGGGCGGCGGCGATGAGGCGGATGATCATGGATCCCTCCAGGATTTGGAGGGCCAGCTAACCGTCGGCCCCGGTCCGAGGCCCGTGAATTCGGCGTAACCTTGGTTTGCGGCCAGCCGGGGAGACGGGCTGGGAGCGATCGGAATCCCGAAAACCCAGTCCTAGATCGTCTCCACCGTCAGATTGCCGTTGGTGTAGACGCAGATCTCGGCGGCGATGCCCATCGCCTTGCGGGCGATCTCCTCGGCGGTCAGGTCCTGGTCGAGCAGGGCCTTGGCCGCCGCCAGGGCGTAGTTGCCGCCCGAGCCGATGGCCGCGACGCCGCCGCCGTGCAGGGTTTCGGGCTCCAGCACGTCGCCGACCCCGGTGA
>JAQGIN010000390.1 GCA_028291125.1 Caulobacter sp. | reverse complement strand
TGCCTGGCCGCCGCCGCCGACCCCACCGAGCGGCTGGCCGATCCGGCCCAGGAGGCGCGGGCCCGGGCGATGTTCCGCGAGGTGCGCTGCCTGGTCTGCCAGAACGAGTCGATCGACGACTCCCAGGCCGAGTTGGCCCACGACCTGCGACAGATCGTCCGCGGTCAGGTGGCCCAGGGGCGGACCGACGGGCAGATCCGCGCCTTCCTGGTGGCCCGCTACGGCGAGTTCGTGTTGCTCAAGCCGCCGTTCTCGGCCGGCAACGCTTTGCTGTGGTTGACGCCGCTAGTCGTGCTGCTGGCGGGGGGCGGGCTGATGGTCGCCATCCTGCGCCGCCGCGCCCCCGCCGCCGAGGCCGACGCGCTTTCCGACGAGGAAACACGCCGTCTTCAGGGATTGTTGAACGACAAATGACACGATTGCGCCGTGATAGCGCCCCAAGAAGCGACATTAGGATCACGGATTAGCGATAGAGCCATTGCGGGTTTCGACATCGCAACTAGGTTCTGTTTCGAACAGACCCGGCGCAGGGCGTCGCGGGTGAGGAAGATTAGCAATGGCCGTTAGGAAGTCCGGATATTTTGTGGGCGCCATCGCGGGCGCGGGCGTCGCCGCCGCCGCCCTCGCGGGCGTCGGAATGCGTATGGGTCCGGCCGCCGCGGCCGACGCCCCGGCCTTGATCAGAACTTCCGCCACCGCGCCGATGTTCGCGCCGCCGCCCGGCGCGCCGCTGTCGTTCGCCGACATCTTCGAGAAGGTGTCGCCGGCCGTGGTCTCGATCGAGGTCACCTCCAAGGCCGCCCCGGCCAAGATCGGCATCCCCGGCCTGGAAGGCCTGCCGTTCGACATCGTGCCGCGCGGCCAGAAACCCGACTCCGAGGACGACGGCCCGCCGGCCGCGCCCAAGCAGCAATCGTCCGGCTCGGGCTTCTTCATCTCGGCCGAAGGCTATGTGGTGACCAACAACCACGTCGTCGAAGGCGCCGAGGACATCAAGGTGGTGCTGAAGGACGGTCGCGAGCTGAAGGCCACCGTGGTCGGCCGCGACGAGAGCACCGACCTGGCGGTGGTCAAGGTTGTCGATCCCAAGGCCAAGGGCGCGGCCTTCCCGTTCGTCAATTTCGAGAACCAGGCCAAGCCGCGGGTCGGCGACTGGGTGATCACCATCGGCAATCCCTACGGCCTGGGCGGCACCGCCACGGCCGGGATCATCTCGGCCTACGGCCGCGACCTGGGTGACCAGTCCTCGACCTTCGTCGACTACATCCAGATCGACGCGCCGATCAACCGCGGCAATTCCGGCGGCCCCAGCTTCGACATCTATGGCCGGGTGATTGGGGTCAACACCGCGATCTTCTCGCCGTCGGGCGGTTCGGTCGGCATCGGCTTCGCCATTCCCGCCGAGGTGGCCGAGGCCACCGCCAAGCAGTTGATCGCCGGCGGCAAGGTGGTGCGCGGCTATATCGGCGCCCAGATCCAGGCCTTCACTGACGACATGGCCGAGGCCCAGGGCCTGCCGGACGTCAAGGGCGCCATCGTCGCCGACCTGGTGACCGGCGGCCCGGCCCAGAAGGGCGGGCTGATGACCGAGGACGTCATCGTCGCGGTCAACGGCGTCAACATCAAGAACAACTCGGAACTGACCCGCGAAGTCGCCAAGGGCCGTCCGGGCGACCTGCTGAAGCTGTCGGTGCTGCGCGGCGGCAAGCCGCGGACCGTCGAGATCCGCGCCGGCGTGCGTCCGGGCGAGAGCGAGCTGAACGCCAACGACAATGACGACGACAGCGGCGCGGCCACGCCCGACAGCAAGCCGCAGACCCAGAAGTCCCAGGCGCTCGGCCTGACCCTGTCGCCGCTCGATCCGGCCAGCCGTACGCTCTACAAGCTCGACCCGTCGGTGCGCGGCGTGCTGATCGCCGGGGTCAAGAGCGACTCCGACGCCGGCGAGAAGGGCCTGCGCAAGGGCGACGTGATCACCAGCATCAACGGCGAGGCGGTCGCTTCGGCCGGCGACGTCGCCACCCTGGTGGCCACGGCCAAGAAGAACGGCCGGCCCAGCGTCAATCTGCGGATCCTGCGCGAGGCTCGTCCGGCCATCGTGCCGCTGAAGATCGCGCCCTAAGACTCGGCTTCCCGTTCGAGCGGCGTCGCTCGAACGGGAAAACCGCCGTACACTTTTGCGGAACGCGCTCTAGGATGGGGCGGCCTGGCGTTGAGTCGCCGGGCCGCCTTTTTCGCGCACTGGGGGCTCTATGCGTATCCTGATCATCGAAGACGATCTCGAGGCGGCCCAGGCCATGAGCCATGGCCTCACCGAGGCCGGCTACGAGACCACCCACGCCGCCGACGGCGAGGCGGGCCTGGCCGTGGCCGGCAAGGGTGGTTTCGACGTGCTGATCGTCGACCGCATGATGCCCAAGAAGAACGGTGTCGAGGTGGTCGAGACCTTGCGCCGCGAGGGCGACAACACCCCGGTGCTGTTCCTGTCGGCCCTGGGCGAGATCAACGACCGGGTGGTCGGCCTGAAGGCCGGGGCCGACGACTATCTGGTCAAGCCCGACGCCTTCGCCGAACTGATCGCCCGCGTCGAGGCGCTGTCGCGCCGCCGCGAGACTGGCGCCGTCGCCACGACCCTCAAGGTCGGCGAACTCGAAATGAACCTGATCAACCGCACGGTCCACCGGGCGGGCAAGGAGATCGACCTGCAGCCGCGCGAATTCCAGCTGCTGGAGTTCATGATGCGCCACGCCGGCCAGTCGGTGACCCGCACCATGCTG
>JAQGIN010000389.1 GCA_028291125.1 Caulobacter sp. | reverse complement strand
TCGACGCCGACTGGGCCGGCCAGCTGCACGCCGAACGCCAGGCCCAGAAGCACGCCGGCAAGACCGACGACTTCCTGGAGGGGGTTTCGGCCTTCCTGCAGAAGCGCAAGGCGGCGTTCAAGGGGCGGTAGAGACTTGAGGTCCAGGCCCTATCCCTTTAGCCATCATCCCCGCGAAAGCGGGGACCCAGGCGTTTTATCGTCGAGCGCCAGGGGTTTCAGAAAAAGCCTGGGTCCCCGCTTTCGCGGGGATGATGAGCATTGAAGACAAGCCCGGGGCCCTAATTCCCCGCCCCGTCCGCCAGATACGGCCGGTAGCTCTTCTCCTCGACGATCTCCGAGCCGGCGGCTTCGTTGATCGCCCGCTTCAGGGCGGCGCGGCGGTCGTTGTCGATATAGACCCGGCGGGCCAGGGCCACGAAGGCCGGGCCGAAGTCCTGGCGGCGCTCGCAGTCGCGCTTGCCGTCCTCGATGTCCCACAGGGCGGCGTTGACCGCCTGCAGGTCGGCGGTCAGGGCGTCGAGCGCGGCCGAGGCCGCCAGTTCGCGGGCGGCCGTGGCCTCCAGCAGGGCCAGCTCCTTGCGGACATTGGCCTCCTTGGCGGGATCGCCGATCCGCTCGGCCTTGACCCGCAGGATGGTGATCTTGTCGATCAGTTCGCCGGCCGAGATCGGCGCGAGAATGGGCATTCAACCGGCTCCGGACAGCAGACGCTCAAGGGCGGCCCCGGCCGCATCGATCGGCAAGGCCGCCATGCCCTCTCCGTAGTCTTCGGCGATCAGCAGCTCAAGCTTGGCGGCGGCGGGGCGGAACTTCACCGCCTTGCGGCGGTCCTTCTGCAGCGACAGCAAGGGCGCGCCGCCGGCCGCCAGCATGTGGCCGGGCCCGGCGTCATTGGCCACCGCCGCCGCCAGCCGGCCGGCCAGGGCGATGGCCAGCAGCGGTCCCCTGACGGCGGGGTAGGCGTCACCGCGGTCGCGTTCGGGAAACAGCGCCGTCGGCAAGGCCAGGCGGGCGGCCTCGGCGTCGATCGCCTCGTCGGGGCCGAAGAAGAACACCGGCTGGCGGCCGGCGGCCTTCGTCCGGCGGGCCAGCTCCAGATAGCGCCCCAGCGGCCAGCGCTTGTCCTGGCCGCCGGCCCCGGGGGCGAAACCGACATAGGTCGGGCCGGCCGGCAACAGGGCGGCGGCGGCGGCCAGGGCGTCGGGATCGGTCAGGGCGATGGGGCGCGGGGTCCCCGCCCCGTCGGTGGCCAGGGCCAGCAGCCGCGCCAGGCGGTCGGTGACGGCCACCGGCCAGCCGGGCTTGCGGGCCTGCCGCGCGGCGGAGACGAAGCGGCCCCGGGCGGCGCGCTTGGCCACCAGGCTGCGGCGCAGGTTCTCCTGGGTGTCGATGACCAGGTCGAAGGTCTGGCCGCCGAACGGCTTGACCCAGGGCAACCAGTCGAAACGGCCGGTCCCGGTCGGCCCGACGGTGAGGACGGCGTCGACATAGCCGGCGACCACGGCCTTCAGCGGCCCGGCATAGACGGTGTCGCCCTTGGCGGCGCACCAGGTGATCGCGGCGTCCGGAAAGGCGGCGCGCAGGCCAGCCAGGAACGGCAGCTTGATCAGCCCGTCGCCGATCACCTCGCCCATCGAATAGACCAGGATGGATTGGGTCATGCGCTTGGGCTTAGGGGGTTGAGGGTGCGGCGGCAATGGCGTGAACACAATCGCGGCCCCAGGAGTACCAAACCTTCAGTGGATTGGCCCCGAGAGAGGCGGTGGTGTTATTGTTGTACTATGAGACCCAATAGATTCGGAGGCGGCCTGCTCTTGGCGGCCGGAACGATTGCTCCGGTAGTTGTGGACCTGACGGAAGTCCGGATTCCGAGCGGATGGGGATTCCCGCTACTCAGCCTATGTGTGGCGATAGCTCTAGTCGGGTTGGTTTTGGTTCTGTTACCCGCGCCGACCAAACCAAACAGCTCCAAAATCCCGCCACCGTCTCCTTGGACTTGGCATCTGGAAATGTCCTCGGGGTGCTTGATGATCCTAGCTATCCCGGTGTTTCTCCTCATTATATGGCTTGCTTCTCGCTTGTCTGGTTGACAGCTTCACGATCAATCTACGGCACGCAAAAGACTATCTCAGCGCCTCACACTAGAGCCTGTTTTCCCACTTCTGAATCGCGCTCTTTACACCCGTCTCCCCGGTGAAAGCCGGGGCCCAGGTGAAGCCCACGAGCCGCTCCGGATGAATCTGGGTCCCGGCCTTCGCCGGGAAGACGGAGGTGGGTGGGCTCGTTTCAGTGTGAGGCTAGACCTACGCCTCCCGCTCCGCCGCCGGCTGGATCGTCACGCTCTCGCCGCAGCCGCAGGCGTCGGTCTCGTTCGGGTTGTGGAACACGAACTTCGACGACAGCTTGGTGGTCTCGTAGTCGATCTGGGTGCCGACCAGGAACAGGATGGCCTTGGGCTCGATCAGGATGGTGACACCCTGGTCCTCCACCACCTCGTCCAGCGGCCCGGCCTCGGCGGCGTATTCGAAGACATATTCCTGGCCGGCGCAGCCGCCGTTCTTCACCCCGACCCGCAGGCCGGCATAGGGCTTGTCGGCCCGGCCCATGATCTCCTTCACACGCGCGGCGGCGGCGTCGGTCAGGGTGACGACCTTGGGACGGGGGCGACGGACGCGGGGGGTGACGGCGGCTTCCATGGCTGATCCGATCAGAACATGTTCAGTTGCAACTTGGCCTCGTCGCTCATCCGCGACGGGTCCCAAGGCGGTTCGAACACCAGGTCGACGGTGCAGGACTTGACGCCCTCCAGGGTCATCACCGCGTCCTTGACCCAGCCGGGCATTTCGCCGGCCACCGGGCAGCCGGGCGCGGTCAGGGTCATGTCGATGGCGACGTCCTTCTCGTCGGAGACGTCGACCTTGTAGATCAAGCCCAGCTCGTAGATGTCGACCGGGATTTCCGGGTCGAACACCGTCTTCAGCCGCTCGATCAGCTGATCGGTCAGCCGATCGAGTTCGGCCTGAGGCAGGGCCGAGGCGGTCGGGGTAAGGCTGGCGTCGGTCATGAGCGGCTCAACTGAAGAAACTGCGGGCCTTGGCGAGGGCGCTGACGAAAGCGTCCGCCTCGGCTTGCGTATTATATAGGGCGAAGGAGGCGCGCGCGCTCGAGGTCAGGCCAAAACGGCGCATCAACGGCTCGGCGCAGTGGGTGCCGGCCCGCACGGCGACGCCGTAGCGATCCAGCACCTGGGCGATGTCGTGGGCGTGAGCCCCCTCGACGACGAAGGACAACACCGCGCCCTTGCCGGGGGCCGTGCCGAGGATGCGCACGCCGTTGACGCCCTCCAGCTGGTCGACGACCCGCTGATAGAGGGCGTGCTCGTGGGCGGCGATCGCCCCGCGATCCAGGGTGGCCAGCCAGTCGACGGCCGCGCCCAGGCCGATGGCCTCGACGATGGCCGGGGTGCCGGCCTCGAAGCGGTGCGGCGGGTCGGCATAGGTGACGGTGTCGAGCGTGACCGTGCCGATCATCTCGCCGCCGCCCTGGTAAGGCGGCAGGGCGGCCAGCCGCTCGGCCTTGCCGTACAGCACGCCGATGCCGGTGGGGCCGTACAGCTTGTGGCCGGAGAACACGTAGAAATCGACATCCAGGGCTTTGACGTCGACGACGGTGTGGACGATGGCCTGGCAGCCGTCGAGCAGCACCGGCGCGCCAGCCGCGTGGGCCAGGCGGACGATCTCGGCGACGTCGTTGATGGTGCCCAGCACGTTCGACATGTGGCTGATCGCCACCATCTTGGTGCGCTCGGACAGCAGGTTCTCGAACGCCTGCATGTCGAGCCGGCCGTCGTCGGTGACCGGAACGAACTTCAGGACCACGCCGTAGCGTTCGCGCAGGAAGTGCCAGGGCACGATATTGGCGTGGTGCTCCATTTCCGAGAGCACGATTTCGTCGCCGGCCTTCAAGGACCGGCCGAAGGTGTCGGCGACCAGGTTGACAGCCTCGGTGGCGCTCTTGGTGAACACCACCTCGGTCGGCTTGGCGTTGATTAGGCCAGCGACACTTTCTCGAGCCTTTTCATAGAGTTCTGTCGTTTCATTAGCCAAGGTGTGCAGGCCGCGATGGACGTTGGCGTAGGAGGTCTCCATCAGGCCGGTCATGGCCGCGATCACCGCCCGCGGCTTCTGGGCCGAGGCGGCGCTGTCGAGATAGACCAGCGGCTTGCCGTGCACCTGGCGGGCCAGGATCGGGAACTGCTCGCGAATGGCGGCGACGTCGAACGGCGCGTCGAAGGCCATCAGTCCGCCCTCCCCAACTGCGCCGCGGCCCAGGCGCGGGCGAGGTCGCGGGCCCCGTCGTGGCCGATGCGGTCGATGACCTCGCCGACGAAGGCCTCGGTCAGCATGGCCCGGGCCATGGCTTCCGGAATGCCGCGCTGGCGGGCGTAGAAGATCGCCTCGTCGTCCAGGGCGCCCACCGTATTGCCGTGGGCGCAGGCGACGTCGTCGGCGAAGATCAAGAGTTCCGGCTTGGCGTCGACCTCGGCGCGGTCCGACAGCAGCAGGGCGTGGTGGCCCATGCGGGCGTCGGTGCGGTCGGCGCCCCGCGAGACGATGATGCGGCCCTGGAACACGCCGCGCCCCTGGTCGCCGACCACGCCCTTGGTCAGCTGGCTCGTGGTCCCATCGACCCCGGCGTGGGTGACGACGCTGGTCAGGTCGGCGTGGCGCTGGTCCTTCAGCAGATAGGCGCCGTCGAGGCGGACGTCGGCGAAGGCGCCCGGATGGGCGACATGGGTCTCGATCCGCTGGCGGCGGCCGCCGGTGGTGAGGAGGGTCTGGGCGTAGCGGGCCCCGGGGGCCAGGCTGACCTGGGCGGTGCTGACCGTCACCGCCTCGGCGTCGTCGG
>JAQGIN010000377.1 GCA_028291125.1 Caulobacter sp. | reverse complement strand
TTCCACGTCTGGACCGGGCCTGGCTTCACCGGCACGCGGGAAGAGCAGTTCGCCGCCTTCAGCGCCGCCAAGGACGAGGTCATGCCGCCGCCGCATCCGGCCTGGACCGCGGTCGGCGCCACCGGGTTGCTAGCCCCCGACGGCGTGGTGGAGATCCAGATGATCGCCTACGCGCCGCGCGCCAAACCCTAGGGCGTCGACGGATCCGGCGTCGCCCGCGAGGTCATGCCGGCGGCGGCGGCGTCATCGGCGACCTGGGCGTCGGGCGCCGGCGGCTTGACGGCCGGCTCGGCGACGACGGCGGCCGGCGGGGCCGTCTGAACGGGCGCGGGCGGCGGCGATCCGACGACGGCGGGCGCCGTGGACAGGGCCGCGCCTTCCAACTGTTCGGCGGCGGTGCGCAGTTCGGGGCCGTCATGGGCGTGGCGGGTGATGGTCAGGGCCAGGACGGTGGTCACCGCCACCCCGGCCACGAAGCCGAGGACGATCCAGCCGAACGGATTGGGGCGGGGAACACGGGCGGCCATCGGGGACTCCAGACTCGGGGCTCGGACCTTGGACGCCGGTGTCGGCGTCAGGCGCCTTGCCAGCGCCGGACCCGACCGACATCGACATGCACGAAGCGGCTCTCGGGATAGTAACCCACGCCCCCCCGTCCGAGATCCACGGCGGCGTTGCGCAGACGGTCGAGGGCGACGTCCGACAGGCGAATGTCCATGGCCATGCCGTCCATGTGCAGGCTGTGCTTGGCCACCTCGCCGCTGCGGGCGCTGAGCTGGGCGTTGGTGGCCGGCGAGCGGTAGCCGGAGATCACCTCGAACTTGGCGCGCGAGCCGGTCTTGTCGCGGATCGACGACAGGGTGTCGAACAGGCGCAGGTCGATCGGATGGACGTCGCCGGTGCGATAGTCGCGCAGCACCTTGTTCAGGGCCGCGACCGCGTCGGGGACGAAGGAACCATTGTCGAAGTAGACCGCTTCAAGACTCTCACCGGTGTGCAGATTGCTCAGCGCGATATGGCGTGGAGCGGTCGAGCCGAGGCTCGCCCAGCTGGTGGCGGGAGCGACGAGGCTGGCGCCCAGAGCGCCCAGGCCAAGGCCCAGCAGCTTGCGTCTTTGCAGCACGAATACGGTATCCCCGACTTCCAACGCGGTCAGGACACCTTACCGACGTTAAGAAATCAAGCTGAGCCAGGGTCGATTGCGGCGATTCGCTGCACCAGCAGGGTGTCCCAACCATAGGGATCGTCCCGGAAGTTGACTTGTCCGTCCGGCGTCACATAGGCCGTCCAGTACAGCAGGAACACCGCCGTCTGCTCCGGCAGCTGGGCGCGGACGGTCTTGCCGCCCTCCAGGGCGACGTCGATCGCCTCCGGCGTCCAGTCCGGATCGCCGGCCAGCAGCAACTTGGCCAGGTCGGTCGGCTTCTCCAGCCGCACGCAGCCGTGGCTGGCCAGGCGGCTGAAGCTGGCGAACTTGGCGCGGCTGGGGGTGTCGTGCAGATAGACGCCGTACGGATTGACGAAGTCGAACTTCAGCTTGCCCAGCGCCGCCTTGGGCCCGGCCACCTGCTGCAGGCGCGAGCCGCCGTCGCCGGTCGGGATGACGACGAAGTCGTTGGCCCGCAGATAGCCAGGATGGGCCCGCTCCTTGGGCCACAGCTCCTTGGCGGCGATCGAGGCCGGCACGTTCCATGGCGGGTTGAGCACGATGGAGTGGATCTTCGAGGCCAGCATCGGCGTCTCGTCGCCGGGCCGGCCGGTCACCGCCCGCATCGACAGGGTCGGCCGGTCGGCCTGGAACACGGTCATCACCGCCGCGGCGATATTGACCTGCAGGCGGTCGGCCGGCAGCACCGGCGGCAGCCAGCGCCAGCGCTCCATATTGGCCAGGATCTGATCGATCCGCCGCTGCACGGGGACATTCAGCGCCGCCAGGGTCTGGGGCCCCAGCCCGCCGTCGGGATCGAGGCCGAACCGCTTCTGGGCCCGCATCACCGCCTCGACCAGGGCCGGGTCGTAGAGGTTCGGCCCTTCGACGGCCACGGCGGCGTCCTCGACGGCCAGCCGCCGCCGCAGCTCGCCCACCCGCGGATCGGCCATCCCCGGCTTCAGCGGCGGCCCGCCGGTCACCGGCCGCCAGCCGCCGCGCGCGGCCAGCGCGCGGTAGGTCGCCAGACCGCGCTGCAGGGTCTGATAGCCGGCATAGGGCGGCGGCAGGCCGTCCAGCCAGGGGCCGATCCGGTCCTGGGCCACGGCGGTGGTGAAATCCGTCCACGGATCATAGGCGGCCGGCCGCAAGCCCCAGTCGAGGATGAAGTCGGGCGTGTTCAGGCGGCCGGCGTGCACGGCCTTGGCGTAGCGCAGGGTCAGGACCACCAGCCGCGCCTGGCCGGCCCGGCGCTGCTCGGGATCGCGCGCGCCGATCAGGGCCAGGGCGGCCTCGGGGGCGAAGGCGGCGGCCGACAGGCCGTGGCTGTCGGCCTGGGTCAGGGCCCGGGCCAGGCGCTCGACCTGGTCGGGACGCAGCGCCACCTCGGCCGGTGGCGCGGCGATGACCACCGGCGGGGGGACGGGCGCGACGAGCGGAACCTGGGCCTTCGCCGTCGACGCCAGGGCCAGGGCGGCGGCGGTCAGCAGGCCGGAAAGTCTCAAAAAGTGGCTCACGATCAGAAGGGTCTCGCCGCACATTCGCTCGCGGCCGGTCCGCGTCGATCTCAGATGGTGTCGCCGTCCGTCGCGCGTCAATGCGATGGATCAAGGACGTCGAGATCCAAACGCCCCGCCAGGGCTTTCGTTCTTGGCGCCACAGCGGAACCTTGGTCCGGGATGTCGGGTTTAGGTCCCGGGGCTCCCCCTTCTCAGCGCTTCCCATGTGACAGGACCGCCGCCATGCGTATCGCCCAGGTGCCACCCCTCTATGAAGCCGTGCCGCCGCGTCTTTATGGCGGCACCGAGCGGGTGGTGTCCCACCTGACCGACGCCTTGGTCGACCTGGGCCACGAGGTGACGCTGTTCGCCAGCGCCGACGCCCAGACCCAGGCCGAGCTGGTGGTGGTGCGCGACCAGGCCATCCGCCTGGACCCGGCCCCGCTGAAATCCGACCTCGCCGCCCACCTGGCGATGCTGGCCGAGGTGCGCCGCCAGGCCGACCGCTTCGACGTCATCCACTTCCACACCGACATGCTGCAATTTCCGCTGTTCGAGGGCATGGCCGACAAGACCCTGACCACCCTGCACGGCCGCCTGGATCTCAAGGACCTGGCGGGCGTCTATGGCCGCTGGCCGCAGTTTGGCCTGGTGTCGATCTCCGACGACCAGCGCCGCCCCCTGCCCGACGCCAACTGGATCGGCACCGTGCTGCACGGCGTGCACGCCGGCCCCCGCAGCTTCCACGACCAGAGCCAGGGCTATCTAGCCTTCCTCGGCCGCATCTCGCCGGAGAAGGGCCCCGAGCGGGCCATCGCCATCGCCAAGCGGCTGAACAAGCCGCTGCGCATCGCCGCCAAGGTCGACAACGCCGACGCCGACTATTTCCGCCAGGTGGTGCAGCCGCTGCTCAACGACCCGCTGATCACCTTCGTCGGCGAGATCGGCGACGCCGAGAAGAGCGACTTCCTCGGCGGCGCCGACGCCCTGCTGTTCCCGATCGGCTGGCCCGAACCGTTCGGCCTGGTGATGATCGAGGCCATGGCCTGCGGCACGCCGGTCATCGCCTATGACTGCGGCTCGGTGCCCGAGGTGATCGAGCACGGCGTCACCGGATTCATCGTCGACGGCGAGGACGAGGCGGTGGCGGCGGCCGGCCGGTTGGGCGAGATCAGCCGCCGCGGCGTGCGCGAATGCTTCGAGTTGAGGTTCTCGGCCGCGGCCATGGCCCGGCGGTATCTGGAACTGTACGCGCGCCTTGGTCAGGCCGCACATAAGCCTATGATCTGCCTCGCTCAGAGCGCCTAAGACCCGTCGACCAGCGTCAAGACACATCGGCGAAGAGGCCTAAATGGACGATCTCACGCCCGGCCCCGCCGGAGCGGCCGAGCAGGCCGAGACCGGCGAACCGCGAGCGCCCTACCAGCTGTTCGCGCTGAAGGATCGCGACACCTTCCTTGTGGCCGACGGCTTCGGCGACGTGCTGGGCGCGGCCGACGGCCTGTTCCACGACGACACCCGCCTGCTGTCGCGGCTGCGGCTGCTGATCGGCGGCCGGCCGCCGTCGCTGCTGAGCGCGGCGGTGTCGCAGGACAACGTCTATTTCACCGCCCATTCGACCAACCAGCCGCTGCCCGCCCTGGGCGGCGGGGCGGCGCCGCACGGGGCGATCCACATCGAGCGCAAGCGCCTGCTTTGGAACGAGCGGCTGTATGAGCGATTGCGCTTCGTCAACTACAGCCGCGACATGGTCATCCTGCCGGTCGGGCTGGAGTTCGACGCCGACTTCCACGACATGTTCGAGGTGCGCGGCTCCAAGCGGCCGGCCCGCGGCCATGTGCTGCCGGCCGAACTGAACGGCCGCAGCGTCACCTTCGGCTATGACGGCCTCGACGCGGTGCGCCGCCAGAGCGTGATCTCGTTCTCCGAGCCGCCGGGCCGGCTGACGCCGCAGCGCGCCGACTTCATGTTCATGCTGGCCGCCGAGGACGAGTTCGAGCTCTATCTCGAGGTCGGCCCCCGCCCCGATCATCCGCCGACCCGCGAGCGCTGGCGCGACGCGGCCGCCGCCGCCCGCTTCGACATGCGCGGCCGCCGCCGCGGCGGAGCCCGGCTGCACAGCTCCGGCCGGCTGTTCAACGAATGGCTGGAGAAGTCGCGCGCCGACCTGGCCCTGCTGACCACCGAGCTGGACACTGGCCCCTATCCTTATGCCGGCATTCCCTGGTTCTCGACGCCGTTCGGCCGCGACGCCATCATCACCGCCTGGCAGGTGCTGTGGATCGAGCCGCGCCTGGCCCGGGGCGTGCTGTCCTACCTGGCCGCTCACCAGGCGGTGGAGGTGTCGGCGTTCCGCGACAGCGCCCCCGGCAAGATCATGCACGAGACCCGCAAGGGCGAGATGACCTCGCTCGGCGAGCTGCCGTTCGGCCGCTATTATGGCGGGGTCGACACCACGCCGCTGTTCGTCTGCCTGGCCTGCGCCTATGCCGAGCGCACTGGCGACATGGCCTTCGTCGCCAGGCTGTGGGAGCCGCTGATGGCGGCCATCCTGTGGCTGGAGCACTTCGGCGACAGCGACGGCGACGGCCTGATCGACTACGCCCGCGGGGCCGACACCGGTCTGTCCAACCAGAACTGGAAGGACAGCGAGGACAGCGTCTTCCACCGCGACGGCCGCTTCCCCGACGGGCCGATCGCCGTGGTCGAGGTCCAGGGCTACGCCTTCGCCGCCTTCAAGGGCATGGCCGACCTGGCCCGCCGCCGCGGCGAGGTCGAGCTGGCCGGCCGTTGGGCCGCCCGGGCCGAGCGCCTGCGCCAGACGGTGGAGGACCGCTACTGGATGGAGGACATGGGCTTCTACGCCATGGCCATCGACGGTCACGGCGCGCCCTGCCGGGTGCGCGGCTCCAATCCCGGCCACCTGCTGTTCTCGGGCCTGCCCTCGCCCGAGCGCGCCAAGCGCGTGGCCCAGGCTCTGCTGGCTCCCGACTTCCACAACGGTTTCGGCGTGCGGACCCTGGCGGCGGGCGAGCCGCGCTACAATCCGATGTCCTATCACAACGGCTCGGTCTGGCCGCACGACACGGCGATCTGCGCCATGGGCCTGGCCCGCTACGGCGAGCGCGACGGGGTGGTGCAGATGCTGTCGGGCCTGTTCGAGACCGCCGCCCATTACGAAATGCGGCTGCCCGAGCTGTTCTGCGGCTTCCCACGCTTTCCCGGCGAGCCGCCGGTGGCCTATCCGGTCGCCTGCCTGCCGCAGGCCTGGGCCGCCGGTTCGGCCTTCATGATGCTGCAGGCCTGCCTGGGCGTGTCGGTCGACGGCTGGCGCGGCGAGGTCCACGTTTCCGGGGCCCGGCTGCCGATCGGCATCGACCGGCTGTCGATCGAGAGCCTGGGCGTCGGCGGCCGCCTCACCAATCTGTGGTTCGAGCGCACCGGCCCGCACATCCTGGCCCGCGGCGGCCGCGACGACACCGTGCCGATCCTGATCCGCCCCTAGGAGCGCCATGCCGCAAAATCTCGACCTGTTCCCGATCGGCAATTGCGCGGTCAGTGCCCTGATCGACCGCGCCGGCCGCTTCGTCTGGGGCTGCCTGCCGCGGGTGGATTCCGACCCGGCCTTCAGCGCCCTGCTGGGCGACGTCGAGCCGGCCTCGGACGCCGCCGCCGGCCTGTGGGACGTGGTCGTCGACGGCGCCGCCGAGGTCAGCCAAGCCTATCTGCGCAACACCCCGATCCTGCGCACGGTGATCACCGACGCCGACGGGGCCAGCGTCGAGATCCTCGATTTCGCGCCGCGCTATCCGCAGTTCGGGCGGGTCTTCCGGCCCACGGCCTTCATCCGCCTGCTGCGGCCGCTGATCGGCACGGCGCGGGTGACCATCCGCCTGCGGCCGACCGCCGACTGGGGCAAGGCCCTGGCCGAACTCACCAGTGGCTCCAACCACATCCGCTATCTGTGTTCGGGCATGGTCGCGCGACTGACCACCGACTGCCCGGTGTCGCACATCCTCGAGGAGCGCACCTTCCGCCTCGAACAGCCGATCGCCATGTATCTGGGGGCGGACGAAGGCTTCAACGCCGACGTCGGCTCGACCTGCGAGCGGATGCTGCGCGAGACCGAGCTCTATTGGAAGACCTGGGTGCGCGGCCTGGCCGTGCCGCTGGAATGGCAGGAGGCGGTGATCCGCGCCGCCATCACCCTCAAGCTGTGCGTCCATGAGGAGACCGGGGCCATCGTCGCGGCGATGACCACCTCGATCCCCGAACACGCCAACAGCGGCCGCAACTGGGACTACCGCTACTGCTGGATGCGCGACGCCTATTACGTGGTCCAGGCGCTGAACCGCCTGGGGGCGGTCGATATCCTCGAGAACTATCTGGGCTATCTGCGCAACATCGTCGACCGCGCGGCCGGCGGCCACATCCAGCCGCTGTTCGGGGTCGGCTTCGAGCCGCAGCTGACCGAGCGTTTCGCCCCAGACCTGCCCGGCTATCGCGGCATGGGGCCGGTGCGCATCGGCAACCAGGCCTATGAGCACCAGCAGCACGATGTCTATGGCCAGATCGTGCTGTCCTCGGTGCAGGCCTTCTTCGACGAGCGGCTGCTGCGGTCGCCCACCGTCGACGATTTCAAGGCCCTGGAGCCGGTCGGCGAACGCGCCTTCCAGCTGCACGACAAGCCCGACGCCAGCCTGTGGGAATTCCGCGGCCGGGCCAATGTCCACACCTATTCGGCGGTGATGTGCTGGGCGGCCTGCGACCGGCTGGGCAACGCCGCCGCCCAGCTGGGCCTGACCGAGCGCGCCGCCTTCTGGAACGGCCGCGCCGCCCAGGTGCGGGCCACCATCGACGCCGCCGCCTGGAACGCCGAGCTCGGCCGTTTCGCCGCCACCTTCGGCGGCGACGAGCTGGACGCCAGCCTGCTGCAACTGGTCGACCTGCGCTACCTGGCCGCCGACGACCCGCGCAACGTCGCCACGGTGGCGGCGGTCGAGGCCGGCCTGCGCAAGGGCCCCTACCTGCTGCGCTACGCCCTGCCCGACGATTTCGGCGCGCCGCAGACGGCGTTCAACATCTGCACCTTCTGGCTGATCGAGGCCCTGCACCTGGGCGGCCGCACCGACGAGGCCCGGGTGCTGTTCGAGGAAATGCTGGCCCGCCGCACCTCGGCCGGCCTGCTGTCGGAGGACATCGGCTTCACCGACGGCGAGCTGTGGGGCAATTACCCTCAGACCTATTCCCTGGTCGGGTTGATCAACTGCGCCGTGTTGCTCAGCCGGCCATGGACCTCGGTGCGATAAGGCTTTGCGGCCGTGGCGACGGATCGAAACGGCCGTCGCCGCGTTAGAGATGGCTGCCCCTTTCCTGGAGAAAGCCCGCTCGCCATGACCGCATCCGGGTCAGTCCTTCGGCGTGAGTCGAATGACATGCCGCCACCGCCTTCCGTTTTGCCGCCTCTCGCGGCGCTGTTCCTCGACCTTGACGGCACCCTGACGCCGATCGTTTCCCGCCCCGCCGACGTCGGACCCGATCCCGGTCGCGCCGTCCTGCTGACCCGTCTGACCCAAGCGCTGGACGGCCGCCTCGCCGTGGTCAGCGGCCGGGCGCTGGACGACCTCGACCGCATCCTGGGCGGCGGCGTGCCGGCCGTGGCCGCCGTGCACGGCCTGGTGCGCCGGGGCGCGACCGGCGCGATCGACCGCGCCGCGCCCCATCCCGGCCTCGACGACGCCCGCGCCGTGCTCGGCGACCTGGCCCGCAGCGACCCGGGCCTGCTGTTCGAGGACAAGGACGTCAGCGTCGCCCTGCACTATCGCAACGCCCCCGGCGCCGCCGACGCCGTGGTCGAGGCCGTCCGCCGCCTGGCCCACGCCACCGACCTGGTGGTGCAGCTGGGCGACATGGTCGCCGAACTGCGCACGCCCGGGGCCGACAAGGGCTCGTCGGTCGCCGCCTTCCTGCGCGAGGCCCCCTTCGAGGGGGCGATCCCGGTGTTCATCGGCGACGACCTCACCGACGAGGACGGCTTCGCCGCCGCCGCCCGCCACGGCGGCTTTGGCGTGCTGGTCGGACTCGAACGGCCCACCGAGGCCCGCTACCGCCTGGCCGATGTCGACGCCGTCCATGACTGGCTGGAAGCCGCCATCCGGGAGGTGCCGTCATGAGCCGGCTGATCGTCGTCTCCAACCGGGTCAATCCGCCCTCCGGCAAGGGCGACGAAAGCGTCGGCGGCCTGGCCATGGCCCTGGCCGCGGCCCTGCGCGAATATTCCGGCGTCTGGTTCGGCTGGAGCGGCAAGACCACGCCCGAATTCACCGGCCAGCTGTCGATGCAGAAGACCGACGGCGTGACGGTGGCCACCGTCGACCTCGAGGACGGCGACTATCAGGAATATTACAACGGCTACGCCAACAAGACCCTGTGGCCGCTGTTCCACTACCGCGTCGACCTCACCGCCTATGACCGCTCGTTCGGCGAGGGCTACGACCGGGTCAATCGCCGCTTCGCCGAGACCCTGCGGCCGCTGATCGAGCCGGACGACATCATCTGGGTGCACGACTACCACCTGATCCCGATGGCCCGCGAGCTGCG
>JAQGIN010000356.1 GCA_028291125.1 Caulobacter sp. | reverse complement strand
CGGGGCTGGCGGTGGCCGGCCGCGCCGCCGCGGCCGTGGCGGCGCGCGGCTCGGACCGGGTCGAAGCCCTGATCGCCCGGATGATGGTCGAGGAGAAGGCCGGCCAGCTGTCCTGCTATTCCGACGTCATCCGGCCGCCGGTCGGCGACGTCAATCCGGTGGTCAACAGCCGCAACGCCGAGCAGCAGCTGGCCGACATCCGCGCCGGCCGGGTCGGGACGCTGATGAACGGCGTCGGGGTGGCCGGGGGGCGCCTGGCCCAGAAGACGGCGCTGGAGGAGTCGCGGCTGGCGATCCCGCTGGTGTTCGCCGCCGACGTCATCCACGGCTTTCGCACCATCTTCCCGATCCCGCTGGCCGAGGCCTCGGCCTTCGACCCCAATCTGTCCGAGCGCATCGCCCGCGCCGCCGCCAGCGAGGCCAGCGCCGCCGGCCTGCACTGGAACTTCGCGCCGATGGTCGACGTCGCCCGCGACCAACGCTGGGGCCGGGTGGCCGAAGGGGCGGGCGAGGACGTCTATCTGGGCCAGCTGCTGGCGACGGCGCGGGTGCGCGGCTTCCAGGGCCCCAACCTCAGGGCCGAGGATAGCCTGCTGGCCACCGCCAAGCACTTCGCCGCCTATGGCGCCGTCGCCGCCGGCCTCGACTACAACGCCGTCGAGCTGTCGGAGGAGACCTTGAAGGAGGTGCACCTGCCGCCGTTCAAGAGCGCCTTCGACGCCGGGGCCCTGGCGGTGATGTCGGCCTTCAACGACATCAACGGCGTGCCCTCGACCGCCAACCGCCACCTGCTCACCGACGTGCTGCGCGGCGAGTGGGGGTTCCGCGGGGTGGTGATCTCCGACTACACCGCCGACGCCGAGCTGGTGCTGCACGGCTACGCCGCCGACGGCAAGGACGCCGCCCGGCTGGCCATCCTGGCCGGGGTCGACATCAGCCTGCAGAGCGGCCTCTACGGCCGCTACCTGCCCGAGTTGGTCGCCTCGGGCGTGGTGCCGATGGCCGTGGTCGACCAGGCGGTGCGGCGGGTGCTGTCGCTGAAGGAGGCCCTGGGCCTGTTCGACAATCCCTATCGCTCGCTGGATCCAGCCGCCGAGACCGCCCGCACCGCCACCCCGGCCGCTCGGCGGCTGGCGCGCGAGGCGGCGACGCGGTCGATCGTGCTGCTGCGCAACGACGGCGGCCTGCTGCCGCTGCCGCGGGCCGGCCGCCGCCTGGCCCTGATCGGCCCGTTCGGCGAAGACCGCGACAATCTCAACGGCCCGTGGGCCTTCTTCGGCGACAAGGGCCTGGGCGTCGACCTGGCCACCGGCATCCGCGCCGGCCTCGCCGATCCCAGCCAGCTGACCGTGGTCAAGGGCAGCGACGTCGAGACCGCCATCGCCGGCGGGATCGCCGCGGCGGTGGCCGCCGCCCGGGCCGCCGACGTGGTGCTGCTGGCCATCGGCGAGAGCCAGGACATGTCGGGCGAGGCCCAGTCGCGCACCGAGATCGTCGTGCCGCCGGCCCAGCAGGCCCTGGCCGAGGCGGTGGCCGAGACCGGCAAGCCGATGGTGGTGCTGCTGCGCCACGGCCGGGCCCTGGCCCTGAGCGGGGCGGTGCGCGACGCCCGCGCCATCCTCGCCACCTGGTTCCTCGGCGCCCAGACCGGCCCGGCCGTGGCCGACGTCTTGTTCGGGGCGGTCAATCCATCGGGCCGCCTGCCGGTCAGCTTCCCCTATGAGAGCGGCCAGGAGCCGTATTTCTACAATCACCGCAGCACCGGCCGGCCGGCCTTGCCGCCGCCGGCCGTCCAGGAGTACCGGGCCCGCTGGCGCACCGCCCGCAACGAGGCGCTGTATCCGTTCGGCCATGGCCTGGGCTATGCCGGCTTCCAGCTGAGCGACCTGAGGTTGAGCGCCCGGCAGCTGCGGTGGAGCGAGATGCTGTCCATCCGGGCCCGGATCACCAACACCGGGCCGGTGGCCGGCGAGCACGTGGTCCAGCTCTATGTCCGCGACCGGGTGGCCAGCCGCACCCGGCCGGTGCGCGAGCTGAAGGGCTTTCGCCGCATCGCCCTGCAGGCGGGGACGTCGCGCGACGTGCTGTTCCAGCTCGGCCGCCAGGACCTGATGTTCGTCGGCGAGGGCGATCGCTGGATCGTCGAACCGGGCTGGTTCGACCTCGCCGTCGCCAGCTCGGCGGTCGATGGGCTGACCAGCGAATTCGAGCTGCTGGCGGGCTAGAGGCGCGAAAACGCGAGGAGAACCCCGGCTTATCGGCTAGGATCGGGCCATGCTGACGGCCGTGGAATGCCTCGCCAAGGCAGCCGAGATGGACGACCGCGCTCTGCAGTGCGGCGCGACCGAGACCCGCGTCGAATTTTTCGAACTCGCGCAGCAATGGCGGGAACTCGCGCGCCGGGCCTTGGCGCAAGATCAGCGAGATCAAATCATTACGCCCAGCGTCTGATCTCGGAAGAATATCGATAAGAGTCTTGCGGCCGGGGGAACCATGGTAAAATCGCTGACGAGACTTGCGGCCCGATAATCGTGGGCCATTGCGGTCTCGCTTCCACCCTGCCGGGTATGACTTTCGTTTCGCGAGCCTCCGGTCACTTGAAGAGACAGCCATGGCTGCCCGACCACCCCTCCATCACGATGGCGGGCTCAGCTTGGCCTTGGCGGTCGTCGCCGCCTCCAGCGCGCCGCTGCTGCTGCTGGACGGCGACCTTAACGTCATCGCCGCCAGCACCTCGTTCTCCCACGCCTTCAAAATCGAATCCGTCGGGGTCGCGGACCGCTCCATTTTCGGCCTCGGGGCCGGCGAATGGAACCTGCCGCGGCTGCGGTCGCTGCTCACCGCCACCGTCTCGGGACAAGCTCAGGTTGAGGCCTATGAGATGGACCTCGCCAGCGACCACGGGGTCCGCCGTCTGGTGCTGAACGCCCACCGGCTCGACTATGACGACAAGGATCAGGTGCGGCTGCTGCTGACGGTGGCCGACGTCACCGACGCCCGCCACAACGACAAACTCAAGGACGACCTGCTGCGCGAAAAGGCCATCCTGCTGCAGGAAGTGCAGCACCGGGTCGCCAACAGCCTGCAGATCATCGCCAGCGTGCTGCTGCAGAGCGCCCGCAAGGTGCAGTCCGCGGAGACCCGCTCCCACCTGGCCGACGCCCACGATCGGGTGATGTCGATCGCCTCCGTGCAGCAGCAGCTGGCGGCCTCGCGGCTGGGCGAGGTGGCGCTGAAGGCCTATCTCACCCAGCTGTGCCAAAGCCTGGGCGCGTCGATGATCGTCGACCACGACAAGGTGTCGGTGGCGGTGAGCGTCGACGACAGCGCGGTCAACGCCGACGTCTCGATCAGCCTCGGCCTGATCGTCACCGAACTGGTGATCAACGCTCTGAAGCACGCCTTCCCCGGCGGCCGCGACGGCAAGATCACCGTCGACTACCGGGCCAAGGCCGGCGACTGGACGCTGGCGATCGGCGACGACGGCGTGGGCATGCCCAAGGACGCCCTGGCCAAGCCGGGCCTGGGCACCAGCATCGTCGAGGCCCTGGCCAACCAGCTGCAAGCCGAGGTCCGGGTCACCGACGGCCATCCGGGGACGATGGTCTCGATCGTCCACACCTTCGCCCCCGGCCACGCGCAGGCCCCCGCCGAACCGGCGGCCGAGGCGGTTTAGGACGGTCGAAGATCGACCCAGCCCAATAGCCCGTCTCCCTCGCCCTGGTGGCGAGAGAGGCGGGATTCGCCCGCCGCCGAACTCGAGGCGCCGGTGGAGGTCTCCCTGGCGCCCTGAGCGCGGCGATCTCGTCCGGGCCGGGACCAAGTGACGCAATTGAGGCGGCGCGGCAACGCCGCCGCCCGAATCGTGTTCGAAGCAAATGGTTAAGGCCCCGCGCCGCCGGACTTTCCGGCGTCAGGTCCGCCGCTTGACGAGGACCGCAGCCTTGCCACTCAAAGCCGTGCATATCGTCGTCGCCACCCCCTGCTACGGCGGCATGCTGACCCAGCGTTACATGCACTCGGTCTGCTCGCTGATGGCGGCGGCCAGCAACGAGGACGTCACGGTCACCGTCGAGCTGTTGGGCAACGACTCGCTGATCACCCGGGCCCGCAACACCCTGGTGGCCACCGCCCTGGACATTCCCACCGTCACCCACCTGATGTTCATCGACGCCGACATCGGCTTCACCGCCGACCAGGTCGGGCGGATGGTCCGCTTCGACCAGGACGTGGTGGCCGGCATGTACCCGCTGAAGATCGTCCACCACGACGCGGCGGTGTTCGACCGCGTCGCCGGCGGCGAGGCGCTGGAGACCGCCCAGCTGCGTTATGTCGGCGCGCCGCACGACGAAGACGACCGCCAGGAGTCCGACGGCTTCGTCAGCGCCGAGTTCGCCGGCACCGGCTTCATGCTGATCAAGCGCGCCGCCCTGGAGCGGATGCAGGCCGCCTATCCCGAGACCCGCTACAACGCCGCCCACGACCGGGCGATCCTCAACCGCAGCCAGAACCTCTACGCCCTGTTCGACTGCATGATCGAACCCGAGACCGGCGAATACCTGTCCGAGGACTACACCTTCTGCCGCCGCTGGCGGGCCCTGGGCGGCGAGGTGTGGCTCGACACCCGCAGCAAGCTGATGCACATCGGCCCGCGCGAATTCGCCGGCGACGCCCAGGTGCGCTTCGGACTTTAGGGCCCGCGCCCGCGCCCGCGCCAGGTCAAGCGGCGAGCCCTCCGCCATCGACCCCTACAGCCATCATCCCCGCGAAAGCGGGGACCCAGGCTTTTTCTGAAACCCACCGCGCTCGACGATAAAACACCTGGGTTCCCGCTTTCGCGGGGATGATGGGCTTTGGGGGTGTGGCTGAACTTGCCTAGCGCTCGACCAATTTAGTCTTGAGCGGTGAGATGGGATTATGTCTAGTATGGCAGTAAGGTGGCCGAATTTTCTGAATTTGACGCCAGTATCATCTTACGTGTCATCACTGTTTCATTTTTGCATTCGAAATTGAAACAATAGACCGCCACCAACTCTTGCGTGGAACTTGCAATTCGTCTGGCGCGGGCTTTCCCGTTTTCCGCCGCCGCCCGCCGGCGTCGTCCAGATCAGAAGCGAGGTTCCGATGCAGATATCCGCGATTTCAACGGCTTATGGAGGCGGCCAGGCCCAGCGCCTGCTGGCCCAGCTCCTTCAGAGCCAGACCGCCGCCGCCGGGCAAGACCTGCCGGGCGAGACGGCCGCCGCTTCGGCCCCGGGCGGTCCGCCCCCCGGTCCGCCGCCCAGCGGCGCCGGCGGGGGCGGGGGCTTCGCCGCCGACACCCTGTCGGGCCTGCTGTCGACCCAGGAGGCCGCCAGCCCGGCCGACGGCATGGCCGCCAAGGTGATCGACGCCGCCGACACCGATGGCGACGGCATGCTGAGTCTGGAGGAGATCCAGGCCGCCCTGGGCGGCGGCGCCGCCGACCAGACCGACGCCCTGAGCGGGGCGATCGCCAAGCTCGACAGCGATGGCGATTCCAAGCTCAGCGCCGACGAACTGAGCGCCGGGATCAAGACCCGCCACGCCCACGGCGGCCACCGGCCGCAGCCGCCGACCAGCGCCGACCTCGCCGCCCAGATGATCGGCGACGTCGACGCCAACGGCGACGGGTCGCTCAGCGCCGAGGAGGTTCAAACCGCCTTCGCCGGCGACACGACCGCGACCCCGGACTCGGCCGACGGCTTCGCCAGCGCCTTTGGCAAGCTCGACACCGACAGCGACGGCCAGCTGACCGCCGCCGAGCTGAGCGCCGCCCTCGACGCCTTCCGCGCCGCCCAGGCGGCCGGCTACGCGGCG
>JAQGIN010000349.1 GCA_028291125.1 Caulobacter sp. | reverse complement strand
CGCGACGCCTATCTGGCCAAGGCCTTGGCCCAGGCCGGCCACGTGGTCGACACCGCCGCCGACCTGACCGAGGCGCTGCTGATCTGCGCCGACGGCGACTATGACGCCCTGCTGCTGGAAGTGGCCGACCTGGCCGACGCTCCGGTTCGCCGCCTGGCCCAGGCGGCCGGGCGCGGGGTGCTGGTCCTGATCGCCGACCGCGCCGCCGCCGCCGAGCGGACGGCGGCCCTGCGCGACGGGGCCGACGCCTGTTTCGTGCGGCCGGTGCATGTCATGGAGCTGGAGGCGCGGCTGTCGGCCCTGGCCCGGCTGGCCCCCGGCGCGCCGGCCCCGGAGGGGGCCCTCAGTCTCGACCCGGCCAGCCGCACGGCGCGGCTGGGCGATCGCGGCCTGGTGCTGCCGGCCCGCGACTATGGCCTGCTCGACTACATGGTCAGCCATGCCGGTGAGGTGCTGAGCGCCGGCCAGATCCAGGAACATGTCTGGGGCGAGCGCGACGACCCGCGGCCCGACCTGGTGCGCACGGCGATGGCGCGGCTGCGCGGCAAGCTCAACGGCGCCTTCGGCCAGCCGTTCCTGGTCACCCTGCGCGGCCACGGCTACCGGTTCGACGCCAAGCCGCCAACATGAACGGATTTTCATCCAGCCGACACCGCGGCTTTAAGCGGTAGGGCGCATCACGCTCTGGCGCTGCGTATCTTGCGCCGACCCCGCGCGCCTGTTTCGCCCCCCGAACCGCCGCGCGCGGGGTCCCTTCCTTCCCCGGAGCAGGCCGCTTGAACGCTCTTGTCCGTATCGCGTTGCAGCGCCCCTACACGTTCATCGTGATGGCGCTGCTGATCATGATCTTCGGCGTCCTGGCCGCGCTCGGCGCGCCCACCGACATCTTCCCGGAGATCCGCGTGCCGGTGATCGGCGTGGCCTGGCAGTACGGCGGCCTGTCGCCGGCGGAAATGGCGGGCCGCATGGTCACGCCGTATGAGCGGGTGCTGAGCACCACGGTCAACGACATCGACCACATCGAGAGCCAGTCGCTGCCCGGCATCGGCATCGTCAAGATCTACTTCCAGCCCGGCGTCGACATCCGCACCGCCACCGCCCAGGTGACCTCGATCTCGCAATCGGTGGTCAAGCAGATGCCGGCCGGCGCCACCCCGCCGCTGATCATCAATTACAGCGCCGCCACCGTGCCGATCCTGCAACTGGCCCAGTCCAGCAAGTCGCTTTCGGAACAACGGTTGCTCGACCTCAGCCAGACGGTGATCCGCCCCGGCCTGGTCAGCGTGCCGGGGGCGGCGATCCCCCTTCCGTACGGCGGCCGCGTGCGGCAGGTGCAGATCGATCTCGATCCGGTGGCCCTGCAGTCCAAAGGGCTGTCGGCCCAGGACGTCTCCAACGCCATCGCCGCCCAGAACCAGATCTTGCCGGCCGGCACGGTGAAGATCGGAACCTACCAGTACAACGTGAAGCTCAACGACTCGGCCGAGACCATCGAGGAGCTCAACAACCTGCCGATCAAGACGGTCGACGGCGCCACCCTCTATATCCACGACGTCGGCCAGGTGCGCGACGGCTCGCCGTCGCAGACCAATGTCGTCCATGTCGACGGCGGCCGCGCGGTGCTGTCGACCATCCTCAAGAACGGCTCGGCCTCGACCCTGGCCATCGTCCAGGGGATCAAGGACCGCCTGCCGATCCTGAGGGAGAGCCTGCCGCCGGAAATGAAGGTCACGCCGATCAACGACCAGTCGCTGTTCGTCAAGGGCGCGATCGGCGGGGTGGTCAAGGAGGGGGTCATCGCCGCGGCCCTGACCAGCGTGATGATCCTGCTGTTCCTCGGCAGCTGGCGCTCGACGGTGATCATCGCCGTGTCGATCCCGCTGGCCATCCTGGCGGCCATCGCCGCCCTGGCCGCCATCGGCCAGACGCTGAACATCATGACCCTGGGCGGCCTGGCCCTGGCGGTCGGCATCCTGGTCGACGACGCCACGGTGACCATCGAGAACATCAACTGGCACCTGGAGCACGGCAAGGGCGTCGAACTGGCGATCCTCGACGGGGCCCGTCAGATCGTCACGCCGGCCTTCGTCTCCCTGCTGTGCATCTGCATCGTCTTCGTGCCGATGTTCATGCTCAAGGGCGTGGCCGGTTTCCTGTTCGTGCCGATGGCCGAGGCGGTGGTGTTCGCGATGATCGCCTCGTTCATCCTGTCGCGGACCCTGGTGCCGACCCTGGCCATGTACCTGCTCAAGCCGCACGATCCCGAGCGGCTGGGCTATGAGCACGAGGCCGAGCACGGCCGGGCCGGAACGCCGTCGCGCAACCCGCTGGTCCGCTTCCAGCGGGGCTTCGAGACCCAGTTCGGCCATCTGCGCGAGGGCTATCGCAACCTGCTGGTCATGGCCCTGGGCAACAGCGCGGTGTTCATCATCGGCTTCATGGTCGTGGTGCTGCTGTCGTTCGGCCTGACGCCGTTCCTGGGCAGCAACTTCTTCCCGTCGGTCGACGCCGGCCAGATCAGCCTGCACGTCCGCGCGCCGGTCGGCACCCGGCTGGATGACACCTCGCTGCTGTTCGGCCGGGTCGAGACCGCCATCCGCCAGGTCATCCCCGCCGACGAGATCGGCGCGGTGGTCGACAACATCGGCATCCCCGGCAGCGCCATCAACCTCGTCTACAGCAATTCGGGCCTGATCGGCCCGCAGGACGGCGACATCTTCATCAGCCTCAAGCCCGACCATCGCCCGACCGCGGCCTATGTGAAGCGCCTGCGCGAGACCCTGCCGCGGCAGTTCCCCGCGGCGACCTTCTCGTTCCTGCCGGCCGACATCATCAGCCAGATCCTCAACTTCGGCGCCCCGGCCCCGATCGACCTGCAGATCGCCGGCGCCAACACCACCGCCAACCGCGCCTACGCCGCCGACATCCTGCGCCGGCTGAAAGGCATCCGCGGCCTGGCCGACGTCCGTCTGCAGCAGCCCGAGGGCGGGCCGCAGCTGCGGGTCGACGTCGACCGCTCGCGCATGGCTCAGCTCGGTCTGACCGAGCGCGACGTCACCAACAGCGTGGTCACCTCGCTGGCCGGCAGCGCCCAGGTGTCGCCGACCTTCTGGCTCAATCCCAAGAACGGCGTGTCCTATCCGATCGTCGCCCAGGTGCCGGACTATCGGGTCAATTCGATCTCCGGGCTCGAGAACCTGCCGATCACCGGGGCGGGGGCCGGCGGCGTCTCGCAGATCCTCGGCGGCCTGGGGACCATCACCCGCGACAGCGCCCCGGCCGTGGTCAGCCACTACGACATCCAGCCGGTGCTCGACATCTACGCCACCCCCCAGGACCGCGACCTGGGGGCGGTGACCGCCGACATCCAGAAGGTGCTGAAGGCCGTCGCCAAGGACCGGCCCAAGGGCACGACGGTGGTGCTGCGCGGCCAGATGGTGACCATGAACGCCGCCTTTTCGGGCCTGTTCTTCGGGCTGATCGCCGCCATCGTGCTGATCTATCTGCTGATCGTCGTGAACTTCCAGTCGTGGCTGGACCCGTTCGTGATCATCACCGCCCTGCCGGCCGCCCTGGCCGGCATCGTCTGGATGCTGTTCGCCACCGGCACCACCCTGTCGGTGCCGGCCCTGACCGGGGCGATCATGTGCATGGGCGTGGCCACCGCCAACTCGATCCTGGTGGTCAGCTTCGCCCGCGAGCGGCTGGCCGCCACCGGCGACCCGCTGCGGGCCGCCGTCGAGGCCGGCTTCACCCGCTTCCGCCCGGTGCTGATGACCGCCCTGGCGATGATCATCGGCATGGCGCCGATGGCGCTGGGCCTGGGCGAGGGCGGCGAGCAGAACGCGCCGCTGGGCCGCGCGGTGATCGGCGGCTTGATCTTCGCCACCCTGGCCACCCTGATGTTCGTCCCCGTGGTCTTCCGCCTCGCGCACGGCCGCACCGCCGCCGCGCCCGCCCCCGCCGCCGGACTACTTACCGGAGAGTCCCATGCCTGATCCGATCGACGCCTTGGGCCACACCCCGCCGCGCCACCTGAAGCTGGCCGGGATCGGCGCGCTCTGCGTCGCCGCCGTGGTGGTCGTGGTCGGCGTGGTCTCGCGGGTCAACGCCGACCAGACGCTGAAGACCTGGACCTCCGCCCAGACCATTCCCACCGTCAATCTGGCGCTGGTGGCCGGCGGCGGCCACCGCGACCTGGTGCTGCCCGGCGACGTCCAGGCCTTCAACAACGCCCTGATCCACGCCCGCACCAGCGGCTATCTCAAGGCCTGGTACGTCGACATCGGCACGTCGGTGAAGGCCGGCCAGCTGTTGGCGCAGATCGACACCCCCGACCTCGATCAGCAGGTGCTGCAGGCCCGCGCCGACCTGGCCACCGCCCAGGCCAACCAGCGGCTGTCGGCGACCACCGCCAAGCGCTGGGAGGGCCTGGTCGCCCTCGACGCCGTCTCGCGCCAGGAGGCCGACGAGAAGGCCGGCGACCTGGCCGCCCGCAGCTCGGCGGTTAACGCCGCCAAGGCCAATCTCAACCGCCTGCTGGCCCTGGAGTCGTTCAAGCGCATCACCGCCCCGTTCGATGGCGTGGTCACCTCGCGCAACACCGACATCGGGGCGCTGATCTCGGTCGGCGGCGCGGCCGACACCGCCCTGTTCACCGTCGCCGACCAGCACCGCCTGCGGGTCTATGTCAGCGTGCCGCAGAACGCCTCGGCCCTGATCCGCCATGGCGAGGCGGCGACCCTGACGGCGCCGGAATATCCGGGCCAGACCTTCACGGCGACGGTGGTCAACGACGCCCGGTCGGTGGCCCAGAACGGCGCCCTGCTGGTCGAGCTGCAGCTGGACAACACCGACGGCCGGCTGAAGCCCGGCGAATATGTGCAGGTCGCCTTCAAGCTGGCCTCGGCCGGGACCACCACCCGCGTGCCGGCCACGGCGATCCTGTTCCGCCACGACGGCCCGACGGTGGCCGTGGTCGGGCCCGACAGCCACGTGAAGGTCAAGCCGATCACCATCGTCCGCGACCTGGGGACCAGCGTCGAGATCGGGGCCGGCCTGGCCAAGGGCGACCGGGTGATCGACAACCCGCCCGAGGCCCTGGTCGACGGCGACCTAGTCCGCGTCGCCGGCGCCTCGGCCGGCAAGGGAGCCGGCGATGCGCGCGGCTGAGCGCGGGCTCGCCGTCGCGGCCCTGACCGCGATGCTTGGCGCCTGTTCGATGGCCCCGGCCTACGCGCCGCCCGTCGTGGCCATGCCCGCCGCCTTCAAGGAGACCGGCCCGTGGACGCCGGCCGCGCCGGCCGAGGCCCAGCCGCGCGGGGCCTGGTGGAGCGTGTTCGCCGACCCCACCCTCGACGATCTTCAGGCCCGGGCGGCCCGCGCCAATCCGAGCCTGGCCGCCTCGGCCGCCGCCTACGCCCAGGCCCGCGCCCTGGCCGCCCAGGCCCGGGCCGGCCTGCTGCCGGAGATCGGCGGGGCCGGGACGGGGACGCGCTATCACCGCTCGGACAACGCGCCGCTGCGCACCGGCGGGCCGGACGACTATTCGGCCATCCAGCTGGGGGCCTCGCTGTCCTATGAGCTCGACCTGTGGGGCCGGGTGCGCAATCTGGTGGCGGCCAGCGGCGCCCAGGCCCAGGCCAGCGCCGCCGACCTGGAATCGGTCCGCCTGTCGCTGCAGGCCGAGCTGGCCGACGACTATTTCAACCTGCGCGGCCTCGACGCCCAGGAGAAGCTGCTGATCGACACCGCCGCCGCCTATCAGCGCGCCCTGCAGCTGACCCAGATCCGCCATGACGGCGGCGCGGCCACCGGCCTCGACGTCGGCCGGGCCCAGACCCAGCTGTCGACCGCCAAGGCCCAGATCTCCGACGTCGCCGCCCAGCGCGCCCTCTACGCGCACGCCATCGCCGCCCTGGTCGGCGAGACGGCCTCCAGCTTCAGCCTGCCATCGGCCCAGATCGCCTTCACCCAGCCGCGCGTGCCGGTCGGCCTGCCCTCGACCCTGCTGCAGCGCCGGCCCGACATCGCCGCCGCCGAACGCCGCGCCGCCGCCGCCAACGCCCAGATCGGCGTCGTCCAGGCCGCGCGCTTCCCAGCCCTGACCCTGGGCGGCTCGGCCGGCTGGCAATCGGCCGGCGGCGTCGACCTGCTGACCTCGCCCAACAGCTTCTGGATGGTCGGGCCGCAATTGGCCGGGACGCTGTTCGACGCCGGCCGCCGCAAGGCCGGGGTCGCCGCCGCCCGCGCCGCCTTCGAGCAAGCCGCTCAAAGCTATCGCGGCGTGGTGCTGGGGGCGTTCCGCAATGTCGAGGATCAGTTGGCCCTGGCCAACCGGCTGGCCGCCGAGGCCAAGGACCAGGACGACGCCGTCGCCGCCGCCCAGCGCACCGAGGCCCTGGCCCTGATCCGCTATCGCCAGGGCGCGGCCACCTATCTCGAGGTGGTCACCGCCCAGACCGCGTCGCTGCAGGCGCGGCGCGCCGCCCTGGCGCTGGACGCCCGCCGCCTGCAGGCCAGCGTCGACCTGACCCGGGCGCTCGGCGGCGGCTGGGGCTAGTCTCCCCGGCGCCCCGCGGCTGGGCGGCGGGCGCCTAGCGGCCCGCGCAAGCGTCGGTGTTTTGGGCAATGTGGCGGCGATCGTGCGTGAGGACGGACAAATCGCGCTCGGCGGACCCGGCGGCCGCGCCTGAATGACGCGTTCGGGATCGTCAGGGGGTCGAGGTGGAGCAGAGCCGCGCCGAAATCGTCGCCTGGGTCGGCAGCCAGATCCTGCCGCACGAAGCCGATGTCCGCGCCTGGCTGCGCCGGACCGGCGGCGCCCATTTCGACATCGACGATATCGTCCAGGAGACCTATTGCCGCCTCGCGGCCCTGCGTGGCGTGGACCACATCGTCAACGGCCGGGCCTATTTCTTCCGCACCGCGCGCAACATCGCCATCGAGCGGATCCGGCGGGCGCGCATCGTCCGCATCGACTGCGTCACGGAAATCGACGCGCTGAACGTCGTAGATCATGAGCCCTCGCCCGAACGCATCGTCGCCGGACGGCGCGAGCTGGCGAGGGTTCAGCGCCTGATCGAAGGATTGCCCGAGCGATGCCGCGAGATCTTCAAGCTGAGGCGCATTCATGGCCTGTCGCAGCGCGAGGTCGCCCAGCGCCTGGGCGTGACGGAGAACGTGGTCGAAATGCAGGCGATGCGGGGCTTGCGTTTAATCCTGCGCGCCTTATCGGAGAGCCAAACCCCCGACCACCCGCTGGAGTCCGTCCCCGGTCATGACCTCGTCCCCGTCCGCAAGACAGATCGATGACGAGGCGGCCGACTGGGCCGCCCGTATCGATGGCCGGGGTCTGGACGCGGCGCACGAGCCCAAACTGCAGGCTTGGCTAGCCGGTGATCCGCGCCGCGCCGGCGCCTTCCTGCGCGCCCAGGCGGCCATCAGCCTGCTCGATCGCGGCCGGGCCCTGGCCGGGGCCGAGCCCGCGGTTCCCACGCCCCGCGCCGCGACCCGCCGCGCTCTGATCGTCGGCATCGGCGGCGCCGGCCTGGCGGCCAGCGTCGGGACGGCGATGGTCTGGGCGGCCCGCCCGCAGCGGCTCGACACCCGGCTGGGCGAGGTGCGGCGCGTGCCCCTGGCCGACGGCTCGCTGGTGGCGATCAACACCCGCACCGCTCTGGAGGTGATCCTGAAACCCAGTTCGCGCCAGATCACCCTGCGGCGCGGCGAGGCCTGGTTCCAGGTGGCCAAGGACGTCCACCGGCCGTTCGTGGTCGCCGCCGGCCGCGTGCGGGTGCGGGCGGTGGGCACGGCGTTCTCGGTGCGGCGGCGCGACGGCGGCGCCGACGTCATGGTCACCGAGGGCGTGGTCGAGACCTGGGTCGACGGCGAGGCCGGGCCGCGCCAGCGGGTCGCCGCCGGCTGCAAGATCCTGCTGGCCGACGCGGTCGCCCCGATCGTCGCCGAGTCGCCGTCGGAGATCGAGCGCAGCCTGGCCTGGCGCAATGGCGAGATCGCCCTGGACGGCGAAACCCTGGGCGAGGCGGCCAGCCAATTCAACCGCTACAATAGCCGCCAGATCCTCATCGACGACCCGGTCCTGGCCCAGGAGCGGTTCGTCGGCCTGTTCCGCACCAACGAGCCCGAGAGCTTCGCCGCCGCCGTGGTCGCCACCATTGGCGCGCGGGTCAGCGAGGACGAGCGGACGATCCGGCTCAGCCGCGACCACCTGTCCTAAAATCAGGCTTTCCCATCCGACGATGACGCGAAAGCGGGCGAGTCGTCGGTCTTCGGAGCAATCGCCCCCGACACCCACCGGAAATCCCGACCCCACCCCTCGTCCTGTCAGGAGGGCGCGCTTGGGCGGCCTCGATCGATGGGGGATTGTCGATGGGCGATTGGGCGAAGCGTCCGCTGAGGCGGAAACTGTTGTGCGCGGCGGCGGCCGGGCTGGCCCTGACCGGCGGCGCGGCCTGGGGACAGGCCAAGCCGTTCAAGATCGCCTCGCAATCGGCGGCCACCGGCATTCCGCAATTCGCCCGCCAGGCCGGCGTGCAGATCCTGATCAAGGCCGACGCCGCCTCGGGCAAGCGCACCAGCCCGGTCGAGGGGGCGCTGTCGATCGACGCCGCCCTCGACCGGCTGCTGGCCGGCACCGGCCTGGTGGTGGTGTCCAATGACGGCCGCACCATCACCTTGGCCCCGCCGCGCGCCGGTCTGGTCAAGGCCCGATGGTCGCCCGGCGGCGAGGTCGAGGCGGCCCCGTTTTCCGGCGCCCCCGAACCGGCCGCCCCGCCCGAGGCCGCCGCCACCCTCGAGGAGGTGATCGTCACCGGCACCCGTTCGACCTCGCGCACCGTGACCTCGAGCATGGCCCCGATCGACGTGCTGTCGGCCGCCGACCTGGTCAAGAGCGGCAAGCAGTCGACCCGCGACCTGATCTCCACCCTGGTGCCGTCGGCCAACACCTCCAACAGCGGGGCCGGGGCCAGCTTCGCGATCAAGACGGTGTCGCTGCGCGGCCTCAGCGCCGACCAGACCCTAGTGCTGGTCAACGGCAAGCGCCGTCACAACACCGCCATCCTGTTCGTCAACGGCGCCACCCAGAACGGCCAGTCGCCGCCCGACCTCGACCTGATCCCGTCGGCCGCCATCGAGCGCATCGAGGTGCTGCGCGACGGGGCCTCGGCCCAGTACGGCTCGGACGCCCTGGCCGGGGTGATCAACATCATCCTCAAGAAGGGGGCCGAGGGCGGCTCGCTCTCGACCCTGTACGGCAAGACCGCCGAGGGCGACGGCGAGACCGGCCAGGTGTCGGGCAATATCGGCTTCCGGCTCGGCGAGGCCGGCTATCTGAACCTGACCGGCGACGTGCGGATCAGCGACCTCACCGATCGCGGCGACATGACGCCCAACACCACCCAGATGTACTTCCCGCTCAACGCCGCCGGCCAGCCGGTGCGGGTCGGGACGCCCGGCTCGACGCCGGACCCGCGCGAGCTGACCGCCAATCGCCACACCAGCCATCCCGGCTCGCCGGCCGTGCAGCTGTTCTCGGTCGGCTACAGCGCCGGCATGCCGATCACGGACGACATCGACGTCTATTCGTTCGGCACCGTCGCCAGCCGCAACACTGCCGCCTGGCTGACCTTCCGCAACCCCAACTCGGTCAACAACATCACCGCCATCAATCCCGACGGCTACACGCCGCGCTTGTTCCTCAAGGACCGCGACTTCCAGTTCGCCATCGGAGCCAAGGGCGCCGACCTGTTCGGCTTCGACTGGGATCTGAGCTCGACCTTCAGCCGCGACAGCGTCGGCTATTACGAGAACGCCCTCAACGCCTCGCTCGGCCCGGCCAGCCCGACCCGGTTCTACATCGGCTCGCTGAAGTTCCAGGAATGGACGACCAATCTCGACCTCACGCGCGAGGTCAGCACGCCCTGGTTCGCCAAGCCCACCTTCGTCGCCGCCGGCCTGGAATATCGCGACGACGAGTTCCAGATCGAGGCCGGCGAGCCGGCCTCCTACGTCAATGGCGGCTATGTCGCTCCGGCCGGCAGCCCGCAGGCCGGGGTGGTGTTCTCCGGCGGCTCGCAGGGGGTGACCGGCTTCCCGCCGTTCTCGGCCGGAGTGTTCTCGCGCGACAACGCCAGCGCCTATGTCAACATCGAGCAGGGCCTGACCGAGAAGTGGGAAGTGGCCTTCGCCGGCCGCTACGAGCGTTATTCCGACTTCGGCAACGCCAAGACCTTCAAGCTGTCGACCCGCTACGCCATCATCCCCGGCCTGGCGGTGCGCGGCACGGCCAGCACCGGCTTCCGCGCCCCATCGCTGCAGCAGCAGCACTACGCCTCGTCCAGCACCATCGGGGTGATCGTGCCGCCGGCCACCACCACTCAGCTCTATCCGGTGCAATTGCTGCCGCCGGACAATCCGGCCGCCGTCGCCCTGGGGGCCAAGCCGCTGGAGGCGGAGAAATCGATCAACTATTCGGTCGGCCTGGTCGCCCAGCCGCTGCCGCGCCTCAACGTCACCCTCGACGTCTATGTGATCAAGATCGACAACCGCATCCTGCAGAGCGGCACGCTGGGCCCCAACGCCGCCGTCAGCGCCGCCCTGGCCAGCCAGGGCCTCAATCCGCAGCAGGCGGCCTTCTATTACGGCAACTTCGCCGACACCTCGACGCGCGGCGTCGACCTGGTCACCGACTACCGCACCGATTTTGGCGACTTCGGCTCGGTGCGCTGGACCTTCTCGGCCAATTTCAACAAGAACAAGTTCGACAAGATCGTCTCGCCGCCCCCGGCCCTGGCGGCCGCCGGCCTAGTCTATATCGATCGGGTGAAGATCGGCGACCTGACCACCGGCACGCCGAAGAACAAGTTCATCCTCGGGGCCGACTGGACCCTGGGCAAGGTCGACGCCAACCTGCGCCTGACCCGCTACGGCGAGGTCATCCAGCGCACCAGCCTGGCGGCCAATGACGAGACCATCAGCCCCCGGCTGATCGCCGACCTCGACCTGACCTATCAGGCCACCGACAAGATCAGCGTCAGCGTCGGGGCCAACAACCTGCTGGACGCCTATCCGGACGCCGTCCGGGCCGCCAACCGCGGCACGCCGGCCTTCGCCTACTACAACCAGTACTCCCCGTACGGCATCAGCGGCGGCTTCTACTACGCCCGCGTCGCGGCCCGTTTCTAGGTGACGACCGCGGTCGGGGCGCGTCGCCCCGACCGCCCTTTTGGTGAGCGGATGGCATGGTCAAGACCCCTGTGAACGGCGTCAGCCGGCGGCGGCTGTTTTCCCTCGGCGGCGGGGTGCTGGCCGCCAGCGCCGCGGCCGGCGTCGCGCCGCCGGCTCGGGCCCAGGCGGCCAAGCCGGCCGCCGAGACGCGGACCGTCACCGCCGTCGAGGGCACCAATATCTGCGCGGTGGTCTCGCCCGACGGCTCGACCGTGGCCTTCGACGTCTACGCCATCCTCTGGCTGGTTCCGATCGCCGGCGGTCCGGCCCGGCGCCTGACCGACGACCTGCAGGAGATCGCCCAGCCCGACTGGGCGCCGGACGGCAAGAGCCTGGTTTTCCAGTCCTATCGCGACGGCAATTTCCACATCTGGTCGATCCGGGCCGACGGCTCGGGCCTGAAACAGCTGACCAGCGGTCCGTTCGACTGCCGCGAGCCGCGGATCTCGCCCGACGGCGGCAGGATCGTCTTCTCGTCGGATCGCGGCGGCCGCTACGGCGTGCATGTGCTGGACCTGGCCAGCGGCGCGATCACCGCCTTCAGCCCGGGGCCCGGCGACGAGTTCGAGCCGTCCTGGTCGCCGGACGGCAAGAGCATCGCCTTCACCGTCGACAAGGTCCGCATCGACGTCGTCGACGATCAGGGCGCGCGGCGCACGCTCGCCCAGGTCAAGGTCTCGGCCGACCGCTTCAACGCCGCCTCGGTGGCCAGTCCCGCCTTCACCCCCGACGGCCGCGACGTGATCTACACCGTCGTCGAGAACGGCAAGGCCGAACTGCGCGGCGCGGCCGGGCCGCTCGTTCAGGGCGAGGACGTGTTCCCGTTCCGGGTCTCGTGGCTGCCGGACGGAAGCTTCGTCTACACCGCCTCGGGCAAGATCCGTCGGCGGACGATCGGCGCGGGCGAGGGCCAGGTCATCGCCTTCTCGGCCGCCGCGCCGGTGATCAAGCCCGACTATGTCAAGAAGAGCCGCGACGCGGTGGTGACCCGCGCCCGGCCGGTGATCGGCCTCGGCAGCCCGACCCTGTCGCCCGACGGAAGCCAGATCGTCTTCCGCGCCCTCAACGATCTCTATCTGCTCAAGGTCGGGGGCGGACCGGCCACGCCGCTGATCCGCGACGGCTTCTCCAAGGTCGATCCGGCCTGGTCGCCGGACGGCAAGACCCTGGCCTATTCCACCGACAAGGGCGGCACGCTGGACATCTGGCTGCGCGACATGGCCACCGGCCGGAGCCGCCAGCTGACGCGGTTCAAGGACGCCGCCGTCTCCGCCGCCTGGTCGCGGGACGGAAAGTCGATCGCCTTTCTCAGCCAGAACGGCGGGCTGTTCGTGGCCGACGCCGCCACCGGCGAGACCCGACGCCTCTACGGCGACCTGTGGGAGCCGGGCAAGCCCAGCTGGGGGCCCGGCGACAAGACCATCGCCTACGCCGCCTTCAAGCCCTATTCGGCCCGCTTCCGCGAGGGGCTGAGCGAGATCCTCACCGTCGAGGTCGAGACCGGCAAGGGGATCTACGCCCCGATCCTGCCGCACCGCTCGCTGGGCACCCGCGGCGACGACGGCCCGGCCTGGTCGCCGGACGGGACCCGCCTGGCCTTCGTGTTCGCCAGCCGGCTGCATGTGGCCCCCGTCGACGCCGCCGGCCGGCTGACCGCGCCGCCGCAGGCGCTCAATGACGAGGTCAGCGACGCGGTCAGTTGGAGCGGCGATTCCCGGACCCTGCTCTATCTGTCGGCCGGCAAGCTGCGGCTGATCTCGGCGGGCGGCGGCGCGCCGCGCACCGTGGCCCACGGCCTGACCTGGGCCAGCCCCAAGGCCGCGGTCCGCACCTTGGTCCAGGCCGGCAAGCTATGGGACGGCAAGGGCGAAACGGCGCGGCGCCAGGTCGACGTGCTGCTCGACGGCGGCCGCATCGCCGCCGTCACGGCGCGCGGGGCGACCGGCGCGGGGCCGGACGTCAAGGTCGTCGACGCCACCGCCGCCATGGTCATGCCCGGCCTGGTCGACATGCACACCCACCGCCAGATGCAGGGCTACGGCTATGGCGATCGGGAAGGGCGGCTGTGGCTGTCGCTGGGGGTGACCACCACCCGCTCGCCCGGCGGACCGGCCTATCACACCGTCGAGGACCAGGAATCCATCGAGTCCGGAGCCCGGCTCGGGCCGCGCTACTACGCCACCGGCGAGGCCATCGACGGCTCGCGGATCTTCTACAACTTCATGCGGCCGGTCACCGAGCCGGGCCAGATGGCCCTGGAGCTGCGGCGGGTCGAGGCGCTGTCCTACGACCTGGTCAAGACCTATGTCCGGCTGTCGGCCGAGCGCCAGAAGGAGCTGGTCGGCTGGGCCCACGCCAAGGGCCTGCCGCTGACCTCGCACTACCACTATCCGGCCTTGAGCTTCGGCATGGACGGCATGGAGCACCTGGGGGCGACCAGCCGCACCGGCTATTCGCGCACGGTCAGCGCCCTGGGCATGGTCTATCAGGACGTCACCGCCGCCTTCCTGGCCAGCCACGCGGCCCGCACCCCGACCCTGTTCACCTCCACCGCCCTGCTGGCCGACGACCGCTCGCTGGTCGACGACCCGCGCATCCACGCCCTCTATCCGCCCTGGGAGTTGGCCCGGCTGCGGGAGCGGGCGACGCAGATGGCGGCCATGGACCGCACGGCGATCCTGGCTTCCTTGGAGCGCAACGTCGCCGAGGTGGCGCGCACCGTGCGGGGCGGCGGCCGCATCGTCACCGGCACCGACTCGCCGATCGATTTCAACGCCGTCAGCCTGCACATGAACCTGCGGGCCATGGTCCGGTTCGGCATGACCCCGTACGAGGCCCTGGTCACCGCCACCCGCGCCTCGGGCGAATATCTCGACGAGCCGCTGGGGACGATCGAGGTCGGCAAGATGGCCGACCTGGTGGTGGTCGACGGCGACCCGCTGGCCCGTATCGAGGACGCCGCCAAGGTGGTGACGGTGATCAAGGCCGGCCAGACCTATTCGGTCGCCGAGCTGATCGCGCCGTTCGCCGGAACCCAGGCCCAGGCCGCCCTGACGGAGGGCCGGCGCTTCGTCTGCGAGGCCCCGCCCGAATACTGGTGGCACGAGCCGTCGTTCCTGGCCCACGCCCGGGCCACCTGTTGCGACGCCGGCTGCGGCGTCGCCCCCACCAGCTTCAAGATCTGAGCGAGAGCCATCATGGGATTCAGCCGTCGTCAGTTCCTGCACCGCCTCGGCGCGGTCGGCGGGTCCGGGGCCGTCTATGGCGCCATGCAGACCCTGGGCCTGCTGGCCCCGGCCGTGGCCGCCGCCAAGCCGGTGCTGCCGGCCGATCTGGGCCGCGGCCGCAAGGTGGTGATCCTCGGCGCGGGGATCGCCGGCCTGGTCAACGCCTATGAGCTGGAGCGGGCCGGCTTCGACGTCACCCTGATCGAGGCCCGCGACCGCCTCGGCGGCCGCAACTGGACGGTGCGCAAGGGCACGACGATTCGCATGAACGGCGAGCCCGACCAGATCTGCGACTGGGACGAGGGCCCCGGCCTGTATTTCAACGCCGGTCCCGCCCGCCTGCCCAGCCACCACCAGGGCGTGCTCGGCTATTGCGACGAACTGGGCGTGGCCCTGGAGATCGAGGTCAATTCCAGCCGCGGGGCCTATCTGCTGCCCGAGCAGGGGCCGCCGCTGCGCCAGCGCCAGGCGATCAACGACACCCGCGGCTATGTCGCCGAACTGCTGGCCAAGGCGATCAACAAGGGCGCCCTGGACCAGGAGATGACGCCGCTGGAGAAGCAGCGCCTGCTGCCGTTCCTCAAGGCCTATGGCGATCTGCAGGCCGATATGAGCTTCAAGGGCACCGAGCGCTCGGGCTTCAAGGCCCTGCCGGGCGCGGCCGACCAGTTCGCCGAGGCGGTGGCCCCGATGTCGTTCGGGGACCTGCTGGCCAACCAGCGCCTGCCGCTGTCGCTGTTCGAGGACAACATCTACATGCAGGCCACCATGTTCCAGCCGGTGGGCGGCATGGACCGCATCCCGGCCGGGTTCGAGCGGGCGATCCGCAGCCCGATCCTGCGCGGGGCCGAGGTGGTGTCGATCGACCAGAAGCCGAGCGGCGTGACGGTGGTGACCCGCGACCCCAAGACCGGCCAGACCCGCACCGTCGCCGCCGACTACGCCATCGTCACCATCCCGCTGATCGTGTTGGCCAAGATCCAGAACAATTTCGACCGGCCGGTGCAGGCGGCGATCGCCAGCGTCGCCTACGACAATTCGACCAAGGTCGCCTTCGAGGCTCCGCGCTTCTGGGAGCGTGACCAGATCTATGGCGGCATCTCGTTCGTCGGCGGCGAGACCAGCCTGGTCTGGTACCCGTCGGCCGGCCTGCACACCGCCAAGGGCACGCTGGTGGCCTGCTATTCGTCCGGCCCGGTCGGCGCGGTGTTCGCCAAGCGGGCGCGGGCCGAGCAGATCGCCATGTCGGCCGCCGCCGTCGAGCGCCTGCACCCGGGTCATGCCGCCGAGCTCTCCAAGCCGCTGGTCGTGAACTGGGCCAAGGTGCCCTACAACCTCGGCCCCTGGCCCAACTGGGATCCGGCCGGCGGCCGCCAGGAAGGTCACACCGACCTGCCGGCCTACCGCCTGCTGAACCAGCCGCACGGCCGGGTGCAGTTCTGCGGCGCGCACCTCAGCCAGATGCCGGGCTGGCAGGAGGGGGCGGTGCTGTCGGCGCACCGCGCGATCACCACCTTGGCCCAGCAGGTGGCGGCGGGCGGCAAGGCGGCCGCCTGACGTCGTCGCGATCTGGCAATTCGCAGCGGCGCGAGGCTGTGCCATAGGACGGTCAGTCTTATTCGGGGAGTCGCCGTTCCATGAGCCCTTCGCACCGTTCCGCCCTGCTCGCCGCCTCGCTGCTGGTCCTGGGAGGCCTGGCCGGCGAGGCCGGCGCGGCCGGCGCGCCCAAGGCCGAGGCCACGGCCAAGTCCGTCCAGACCATCGTCGCCAGCCCGGCCTTCAAGGCCGCCGCCAAGACCCTGGCCGACGACTATGAGCGCACGGTGGCCGACATCGTCACTCTGACCGAGATCCCGGCCCCGCCGTTCAAGGAGACCGCGCGCGGCAAGGCCTATCTGGAGATGCTCAAGGCTCACGGCCTGTCGGACGTCGTCATGGACGCCGAGGGCAATGTCATGGGCGTGCGGCCGGGAACGGCGACCAAGGGCCAGGGGCCGTTCGTGGTCATCGCCGCCCACCTCGACACCGTCTTTCCCGAGGGCACCGACGTGAAGGTGCGCCGCGAGGGGACCAAGCTGATGGCTCCGGGCATCGGCGACGACACCCGCTCCCTGGCCACCCTGCTGGCCTATGTCCGCGCGCTCGACGCCGCCAAGATCAAGACCCGAAGCGACATCCTGTTCGTCGGCAATGTCGGCGAGGAGGGGGCGGGCGACCTGCGCGGCACGCGCCATCTGTTCAACAAGGGCCCGTACAAGGGACGGATCAGCGCCTTCTTCTCGATGGACGGCGCCGACCCGTCGCGGATCGTCGACCGCGGCGTCGGCTCCAAGCGCTATCACGTGGTGTTCAGCGGCCCGGGCGGCCACAGCTACGGCGCCTTCGGGGTGGTCAATCCGATGGCGGCCATGGCCAAGAGCGTCGTCGACCTCTACGCCGTCGACGCGCCGAAAGCGCCGAAGACCACCTATTCGGCCAGCGTCACCGGCGGCGGCACCTCGGTGAACGCCATCCCGGGCGAAGTGTTCATGGACTTCGACATGCGTTCGGAGAGCGCCGAGGAGTTGGGCAAGCTGGACAAGACCCTGGTCGGCATCCTCGACGGCGCGGTGGCGGCCGAGAACGCCGCCCGCTCGACCCGGTTCGGCAAGGTGTCCTACCAGGCCAAGGTGATCGGCGAGCGGCCGGCCGGCCGGACCGATCCGAACGCCGCCATCGTCACCGCCACGGCGGCGGCGATCACCGCCCTGGGCCTGACCCCGGCCCACGAGGCGTCGTCGACCGACGCCAACGTGCCGATGAGCCTGGGCGTGCCGGCGGTGACCATCGGGGCCGGCGGCAAGTCGGGCCGGGCCCACGCGCTGGACGAATGGATCGACGTCGACAAGGCCGAGGGCGTCAAGGGCATGCAGGTCGGCCTCGCCGCCTTGCTGGGCGTGGCGGGCGTCGACTAGGGCGTCGGGGCGGTTTCGCGCGACAAAGAAACGCACGCCCCTCGGCCGCGTCGTTAACCCTTATTAAGCTTGCCGGCGATCATGTAGGAGGCGGCCTTGGCCGGCGGCGCGTGAAGCCGCCCCGGGCGCGCCAGACCCTGTTCAGGAAGACGTTGAATGTCCGATCACGATGACCAGCCAGCGCTTGAGCTGATCTCCTTCTGCATCGGCGACCAGGAATTCTGCATCGACGTGAAGACCGTGCGCGAGATCCGCGGCTGGACGCCGGCGACGCCGCTGCCGCACGCGCCGAGCTATCTGCGCGGGGTGATCAATCTGCGCGGCGCGATCATGCCGGTCATCGACCTGCGCAACCGCCTGGGCCTGGGCGTCACCATCCCCGAGACCCGCCATGTCATCGTCGTCGTCGAATGCCAAGACCGCCTGGCCGGCATCCTGGTCGACGC